>CAZEMU010000069.1:0-18322 GCA_964513315.1 uncultured Acidimicrobiaceae bacterium
GGAGATGTCAACGTCGTGGAAGCAGAAGAACGGCGCCCCGAGCTTCTCGAAGAACTCGAACGCGGCGGCCATCTTCGTCTTGGCCTCGTCCATAGGGTGACGGCCACCGGTCAGCCATGGGCGGTCCATCGTGCCGGCGCCGAAGATGTCGAAGCCGTCCCAGTTGAAGCTGTGCCAGTAGGCGACTGCGAACCGCAGGTGCTCGGCCATGGTGCGGTCGCCGACGACACGGTCCGCGTCGTACCAGCGGAACGCCAGCGGGTTGTCCGAATCGGGGCCTTCGTAGGCGATCGGAGATGGCACGGTGGTGAAGAACTCGCTCATCGCGAACCCGACGTGACGCGCCGGGCGCCTGGCTGTGTTGTTCTACGCGTGTCGGGGCGCTCTTATCCCAGCGCGCTCACGTGCTCTGAGACCCGATCCGAGATCGGCCCCCAATAGGCAGCGGGCAGGTCGTGGCCCATGCCAACGAGTGGGTGGTATTCAGCGTTGGGCATGACCTCGGCGGTGCGTTCACCACCGCTGGGGTGCAGAAGCGTGTCCTCGGTGCCGTGCATGACAAGCGTGCGAACGGTGACGTTGCGAAGCGCATCTTCACGAGGCGGTGACTTCATGATCGCCGTGTACTGGTGGACGACGCCCTTGGGTTGCACGCCGTAGTCGTACATGAGCTCGCCCTTGGCCCGGCTCGTCTCTTCGGTCCACTCGGCGGGTGAGGCCCAGACTTGTTCGGTGCGGACCCGGTGCTCGAGCCAGCCGTCGCGATCGGTCGGCGCTGGTTCCATCAGCGCAGTGCGGGCTTCTTTGCTCGACGTGCCGTAGTCGGGATTGCCGGTGGTCGACATGAGCGAGATGATCGAGCGCAGACGATCGGCGTGGTCGATACCCAGTTGCTGGACGATCATGCCGCCCATGCTCATGCCGAAGACGTGGGCGGTGTCCCAGCCGACGGCGTTGAGCACCGCGATGGCATCGTTGGCCATGTCGGCCAGGAGGTAGCCACCCGCGGTCGAGGTGCCCCGGCCGGCGTCGCGGTTGTCGTAGCGAACAACGTCGAATCCCCGAGCGTTGAGCTCGGCGACGAAGCCATCCTCGTAGGAGGCCCTTGGGCTCCCCAGACCGTTCACGAGCAGCAGCGGCTGCGGCTTCTCGGTGCCGCCAGCTGCTGGATTGTGCATCCAGGGCAGCTCGACGTCGCCGTTGCTGGCCGTACCTTCAGTCGTTGCGCTCATGTGCACAGTCTGCACCCTCGCCTATGACTCGGAACAATACGGGCCGGCACGATCCGTCCCCGATGAGCGAGCGCAGCGAGCGGCGCTACCAGTTCGCGGCGATGTATTGGGTTTCGCAGAACTCGTAGATGCCTTCGGAGGCGCCTTCGCGGCCGAGGCCGGACTGCTTCATGCCGCCGAACGGGGCGGCTGGGTCGGACATGGCGCCTCGGTTGAGGCCGACCATGCCACTCTGCAAGCGCTCGCTGACCTGGAGGCCGCGGCGCAGGTCCTCGGTGTAGACGTATGCGGCGAGGCCCATCTCGGTGTCGTTCGCGTCGGCGATCATCTGGTCGGTATCGGTGAAGGGAATCACCGGTGCGATCGGGCCGAAGATTTCGCTGCCGCAGATCGGTGAGCTGTGCGCGACGTTGCCGAGCACGGTCGGTGCGTAGAAGTTGCCGGGGCCGTCGATGGGTGCACCGCCGAGCGTGGCGACGGCGCCTTCGGCGACTGCCGACTCGACCAAGCCGTGCATCGTCTCAACGGCACGGGCGGTGATCATCGGGCCGCAGTCGACGCTGGCATCCATGCCGTTGCCGACCTTGACGGCGCCCATGGCTGCAGCGAGCTTCTCGGTGAATGCATCGGCGACGCTGGCTTCGGCATAGAAGCGATTCGCGGCGGTGCACGTCTCGGCGCTGTGGCGCATCTTGGCGACCATCGCACCTTCGACCGCTGCGTCGAGGTCGGCGTCGTCGAACACGATGAACGGTGCGTTGCCGCCCAGCTCCATCACGGTCTTGAGGACACGGTCGGCGCTCTTGCGAAGCAGCAACCGGCCGACTGCGGTGGACCCGGTGAACGACACCATGCGGGTGGCACGGTGCTCGACCGCGGCGTCGAACCATGCGCCTGGATCAGAGCTAGCGACGACGTTGATGAGGCCAGCGGGAACGCCCGCTTCTTCGCACAGCTCGGCAACCCGAAGCGCGGTCAGTGGCGTCTCGGCTGGCGGCTTAATGACGACGGCGTTGCCAGCGCCGAGCGCTGGAGCGAGCTTGCGGGTGATCATCGCAGCGGGGAAGTTCCACGGCGTGACCATGACGACGACGCCCATCGGCGGGTGCTGCACGATGATCTTCTTGTCGCCGCCCGGAGCGGTGCTCAGCGAGCCGTGAATGCGAACCGCTTCTTCGGCGTTCCAACGGAAGAACTCGGCTGCGTAGCCGACCTCGCCGACGGCGTCGGAGCGCGGCTTGCCGTTCTCGGCGACGATCAGGTCGGCGAGTTCGTCGGTGTGTTCGATGAGGGTCTGCCAGCAGTTGCGCAGGATCTCGCTACGCACCCTTGGTGCGGTCGCAGCCCAGCCAGCTTGGGCAGCGGCCGCGGCGTCGACGGCAGCGGTTGCGTCAGCAGGCGTACCTGCGGCAGCGGTGTCGACGACCTCGCCGGTCGCCGGGTTGGTTACCTCGATGCGCTCGTTGTTCGAGCCGGCGCGCCACTCGCCGCCGATCAGTAGATCCGTCTTCATCGCTTGCTCCCCTCAGGTGCGCACAGTCTGCCGTGGCCGCCGCCCGCTTGCAGCGACCGGCGATGATCCGCCACCATCGCGCTCATGACCAACGCGATCGATCTCGAAGCCAACGTCGACGAAGTGCACCGCGCCGTGCTGCAGATGCTCCCCGAGTCGCTGCTCGACCTGAGCGACATCCCGACGTGCCGCGAGACGATCTCGGGCTTCCTGGCTGCGATGCCGGCGGCCGAAGTGCCGGACGGACTCGAGATCAGCGAGCAGATGGTGCCCGGCCACGATGGCGATCCTGACGTCCGGGTCAAGATCTATCGCCCCGCCGGTTTGCCCGTAGGCGCGCCTGCGTTTCTCTGGATCCACGGCGGCGGCATGGTGCTCATGGACGCCGACGGCGACGACGCGCACTCGGCGCGGCGCGCTCACGAACTTGGCTGCTTGGTCGTGTCGGTCGACTACCGACTCTCGCCCGAGACGCCGGCGCCGGGACTCATCCACGACTGCTACGCCGCGCTGAGCTGGCTCGCAGGCAACGCCGACGAGCTCGGCGTCGACGCTGGCCGCATTCTCATCGGAGGTGCGAGCGCTGGTGGTGGTCTCGCCGCAGGGCTCGCGCTCTTTGCCCGAGACAATGGCGGGCCCGCGATCGCCGGTCAGATGCTCGTGTACCCGATGCTCGACCACCGCAACGAGACGCCGAGCAGCCACGCCATCCAGGACCCTCGGGTCTGGAACCGCGAGTCGAATCGCTTGGCGTGGGAGGCCTACCTTGGCGGCGCTGAGCCGACCATCTACGCGTCGCCATCGCTCGCCGATGACGTCTCTGGGCTTCCGCCGACCCACATCAATGTCGGCAGCCTCGATCTGTTCCTCGATGAGGACATCGCGTACGCCCAAGCACTCCAGCGCGCCGGCGTGCCCTGTGAGCTGCACGTCTATCCGGGCGCATTCCACGGGTCGAACAGCTTCTTGGCTGACCACCCGCTCTCGGTGCGTTGGCGTGAAGACGAAGACGCCTTCTGCGCCCGCATCTTCGCTACGACGGCTGGCTAGCCGGATGGCCCGGTGAACGCCCCGAAACTCGAGGTCGACGAAGCGGCGCTCATCGACCGACTCGGCGAGCTCGGGATGCGGCCGGACGAGCTGGTGCCCGCTGGCGAAGGGTGGTGGTCACGTTGCTACGCGTTCACGGACTCGGCCGCTGATGAGCGGCGAGTCGTCCGGGTCGGCCTGCGGCGTGAGTACTTCGAGAAGGACGCCATCGCCGCGGCGTGGACACGGCCCGACCTGCCCATTCCAGACGTCCAGGCGGTCGAGAGGTTCGGAGAGCACTGGCTTGCCGTCTCGACCCATGCAGCTGGCGAACCCCTCGAACATCTCGACGCGGCGAGGTTCAACCTCGTCATGCCTCAGCTTGCTCGTGCGTTGGCAGCGCTGCGGACCATCGAACCTCCAGGTGCTGGCTGGGGCGAGTTCGATCTCACGGGTGAGGGCCGCTACCCGAGCTGGCGCTCCTACGTCGCTGCGGCCTTTGGCGCAAGCTTCGATCCGGAGTTCCGGCAAGCTGACTGGCGTGTCGGGCTTGAGTCATCACTCGCCACGGTCGTCGATGCGTCTGAACGTCGCTTCGCAGATCTCGAGCTCGACGAGGTGCCCCGCCGCATCGTCCATGCCGACCTGCTGCACGGCAACGTGCACGTCCTCGACGACAAGACCACTGGGCCTCAGATCACGGGAGTCTTCGACTGGGGTGCTGGCGCGTACGCCGACCCGCTGCTTGAACTGGCATGCTTCGAGTACTGGAAGCCATGGCATCCAGGCATCGACCTCGCCGGGCTGACCGAAGCGCTCGATCAGCCCGAGCCGGGCAACGCTGGCGATCGCTGGACTGCCTGCCTGATCCTGATCGGCGTTTCGCACATCGCCTTCACGTCATCTCGGCCCGAGGTCGCCGAGCAGGCGCGACCAATCGCCGACCGGCTCGTGGAACTCATCGATTTGTAAGGAGTTGTAGGTGCGGCTGGCGCCCGGCTGCTTTGCGCGAGCGGGGCCTATCCGCGCTCTGGCTGATCCGGAGATCCAGCGTCCGGGTCGGCCTCGTAGCGGAGGAGGTCGCCCGGCTGGCAATTGAGAGCCTCGCAGATCGCCTCGAGTGTCGAGAAGCGGATGGCTTTCGCCTTGCCGGTCTTCAGTTTGGACAGGTTTGGCACCGTTATGCCGACGTGCGCTGATAGGTCGGTCAAAGACATGCCCGCGTCAAGAAGCGCATGATCGAGACGGACGCGAATCACGAGCTCCCCTAGACCGTTTCGTCTTCTGTGACCTGAAGCGCTCGTCCATGGGCAAATACTTCGCTCAGAGCGAAGAGGGCCACGGCAACAACGAGCCAGGTTGCGCTGGTGTTGTTGTCGGCAAGAAACGTGTGGCCGGTGATTTCGGTACGAGATGGTCTCACAGCCGAGCGAATGGCATCGAAGAGTTGTGTTGTGAGCCAGCTGCTCAAGGCGATGATTCCAAGCGTGCGGATGCGGTGTGGGCTTGCGGCGTGGAATGGATCGCCAATACGAGCCGAGCGCACCAGCTTCCAGATGACCATCAGCGCGGCGGTCGCCAAGAGGTAGCGCAGTACATCGGCCGTGACAACGACGATGCGAAGTTCCATAGGCGCGTCGTCGTACACCATTCGAGCGTCAAGGAACGAGGCATTCGTTTCGACGGTGACCCCCTCACCCTCGATCGCAAGGCGCCCTAGGTTGTCTGTGCCGGGTAGGTCCAGGCGTTCCGCCACGTTCTTTGCGGTTGGCGCCTGGATCACTTCGCCGGACCCGACGGGAACGCCGCTAATCCTGCCGCTCTCGTAGATCGAAGCGTCGCCGGTGAGTGTTGGAATCACAAACGCGATCAGCCCAACTACCCCTACGACTGCGGTACCGACTGCCATCATCGCAACGACTGCTGTCAGGGCGCGCAATGCGATCGAGGGGTGTCCGCACCGCTCTGGCATTGGGTGGCCATGGGTCCCCTGAGAGAGGGCAAGGGATGTGAGTTGCACGATGATTCCTTCCGACGAGTCCCTTCAACAAATCGATAAACAGCAACAAATTGCTCTTTCACGGCAACAAATTGTCGCTAATCGTGAATCTTCGTATTCGAACTGTGCCAATCGTGCGCTTCGTCAGGTGGCGACATCACCGGCAAGTCCCGAGGGCAGGACCTCGAGCAACAAGTCGCCGGGCTCGACCTGGGCGGCCGGGCCAACGACGATGCGGCTGACCGTGCCGTCGACTGGTGAGCTGATTGCCGATTCCATCTTCATGGCCTCGATCGTTGCGACCGAGTCGCCAGCCTCGACGCTGTCACCGAGGGCGACGCCGACGTTGACGACGCCTCGGAACGGTGCGGCGACATGGCCAGCGTTGGCCGGGTTGGCCTTTTCGCTCTCGGTCGAATCGGAGGCGACCGAACGGTCACGAATGTCGATCGGGCGCAGCTGGCCGTTCAGTCGGAACACAACCGACCGGATGCCATCCTCGTTCGGCTCGCCGACGGCTTCGAGCCCGACGAGGACCCGCACGCCCGGACGGAGTTCGATCGGGACATCGCCCTGCTCGACGTCGAGCCCGTACCAGAAGATCCGCGACGGAAGCACGGCCAGGTTGCCGTAACGAGCGGCCTGTTCTTCGTGATCAGCAGCCGGCCCGGGCAGGAGCAGTCGGTTCAAGACCTTGCGGATCGCATCGTCGGTGAGCTCTTCGAGCGCTTGCGCATCGGCTGGTTCGAGCTCGACCGCGGTCGGCGTGTAGGTCCGGTCGGCAAGGGCGCGTGTCCGGAACGGTTCGGGGAAGCCCGCCGGTGGCGTGCCGAGTTCCCCGTGCAAGAACTTGATGACGCTCTCAGGCAGATCGACCGACTCAGGATCGGACTCAAGCTGCTTTGGCGTGACGCCCGATGCGACCAGGTGGAGGGCGAGGTCGCCGACGACCTTGGAGCTCGGGGTGACCTTGATCGGGCGGCCCAGCATTTCGTTGCAGGCGGCGTACAGACGCTCAACTTCTTCGAAGCGATCGCCGAGGCCGAGCGCTATCGCCTGCTGGCGAAGGTTCGACAGCTGGCCACCAGGGATCTCGTGCTTGTAGACCGTGCCGGTCGGAGCGCTCAGGCCAGCCTCGAACGGCTTGTAGAGCGCGCGCACTGCTTCCCAGTACGGCTCGAGTTCGCCGACGGCGTCGAGCGACAGGCCGGTCTCGCGTTCGGTGTGATCGGTCGCCGCAATGATCGCAGCGATCGACGGCTGGCTGGTCATGCCAGACAGCGGGGGAGCGGCGCCGTCGACGGCATCGACTCCGGCGTGCAATGCCGCCAAGTAGGTGGCGAGCTGGCCGCCTGAGGTGTCGTGGCTGTGCAGGTGGACGGGTGCGTCGAAGTTCTCGCGCAGCGCCGTGATCAGCGTGCTGGCGGCGGGAGCGCGGAGCAGGCCGGCCATGTCCTTGACGCACAGAATGTGGGCGCCAGCATCGACGAGCTTCTGGGCAACGCCCAAGTAGTAGTCGAGCGTGTAGAGATCCTCGGCCGGGTTCGACAGGTCGCCCGAGTAGCAGATCGTGCCTTCGGCAACGGCGCCGACCTCGATGGCGGCCTCGATGGCCGGGCGCATCTGTTCGATGTCGTTGAAGGCATCGAAGACTCGGAAGATGTCGACACCGGTGCGGTGAGCCTCAGCAACGAACTTGCGAGCGACGACGTCGGGATACGGCGAGTAGCCGACCGCGTTGCGGCCACGGATCAGCATCTGCAGACACAGATTCGGCGCTGCGGCCCGAAGCGACTCGAGCCGCTTCCACGGATCCTCGGAAAGGAAACGCAGCGCGACGTCGAAGGTGGCGCCGCCCCAGCACTCAAGGCTCAGCAGCTCGGGCATCGAGTGCGAAAGCGCATTCGCGCCGCGCATCAGATCGATGCTGCGTACCCGGGTTGCGAGGATGGACTGGTGCGCGTCGCGCAAGGTCGTGTCGGTGACGCGGAGGGCGTCGCTCTCACGAAGCCAGCGAGCGAACCCGTCGGCGCCTTCGCGTTCGAGGATCTGCTTGGAGCCTTCGGGGGCCATGCCGCTGACGGCTGGCAGCTTGGTCGCCGGGTCGAGTTCGGTCGGCGTCATGCCGTGGGGTCGGTTGACGGTGATGTCGCCGAGGTAGCGGAGCAGGCGAGTCGAACGGTCAGCGCCGACTGCGGCCGAGGTCAGCTCGGGACGCTCGTCGATGAACGTGGTCGTGACGCCGCCGCTGCGGAAGTCTTCGTCGGCAAGCAGCGCCTGCAGAAAGGCGAGGTTGGTCGCAACGCCACGCACACGGAACTCAGCAAGCGCTCGCTCGGAACGTCGGACTGCGTCGAGGAACGTGCGGCCGCGACAGGTGACCTTGACCAGCAGCGAATCGAAGTAGGGAGTGATCTCGGAACCGACGTAACCGCCGCCACCATCGAGACGGATGCCGGCACCGCCAGGCTGGCGATAGGCAACGACACGACCGGTGTCAGGACGGAAATCGTTGGCCGGGTTCTCGGCGGTGACGCGGCACTGCAGCGCGAAGCCCCGCAGCACGATCGTGTCCTGGCTGATCCCAAGGTCCGCGAGGTTTTCGCCCCGGGCGATGCGCAGCTGGGCCTCGACCAAGTCGATGTCGGTGACCTCTTCGGTCACGGTGTGCTCGACCTGGATGCGGGGGTTCATCTCGATAAACACGTGGCGGCCGCTCTTGTCGACCAGGAACTCGACCGTGCCAGCGTTCTTGTAGCCAATGTGGTCCGCGAACCGGCGAGCATCGTCGGTGAGTGCCAGGCGTTGCGCGTCGGTCAGGTCAGGAGCGGGCGCGATCTCGACGACCTTCTGGAAGCGTCGCTGCACCGAGCAGTCGCGCTCGTAGAGGTGCACAACGTTGCCGTCAGCGTCGCCGAGGACTTGGACCTCGATGTGGCGCACATCGGTCATGGCCTCTTCGAGGAACACGGTCGGGTCGCCGAATGCGCTCTCGGCTTCGCGGGTCGCAGCGTCGACGGCTTCGACGAGATCGTCTGGGTGTTCGACGCGGCGCATGCCACGGCCACCACCGCCGGCGGCTGCCTTGACGAAGAGCGGGAAGCCGATCTCGTTGCTGAGCGCTTCGAGGTCGCTGTCGGCGGCGAGCGGCGGGGACTGCTGCAGCACGGGGAGGCCCGCGGCCTCGGCTGCATTGCGGGCCCGCTGCTTGTTGCCGGTCAGCTCGAGCGCTGTGATCGACGGGCCAACGAACGTGATGCCCGCCTCGGCACATGCCTCAGCGAACTCGGGGCTCTCGGAGAGGAAGCCGTAGCCGGGGTAGATCGCATCGGCGCCAGCCGCTTTGGCGGTCTCAACGATGAGCGCTGGGTTCAGGTACGCACGAACGGGGCTACCGGGCTCGCCGATCTGGTACGCCTCGTCGGCCTTGAGCCGGTGGAGGCTGTTGCGGTCTTCGAACGTGTGAATCGCGACTGTCTCGATACCGAGCTGATAGGCGGCTCGGAAGGCTCGGATGGCGATTTCGCCGCGGTTAGCAACCAGCAGTTTCTGCATGGTCCAAGTGTGCCGCGTTGCCGGCCGTTCCGCCATGAGTTGCGGCGGGTTGTCACGGTGTTGCGATGAACGGCACGAAGCCGCTTGATCCACGCCCCAGATCGGGCGTGCGCCAGGGTCTGCTTCAGCGTTTGCGGATGCCGTCGATCACCATGTTGGTCCAGGCGGCGAGGAGTTCCTCAATTGTTGACACGACCGTGTCGGTGTTCTCGGCGACATGTTCACGCACAGGGCAGATCTCGACGAGGCCGTGCGCTCCCGCCCAAAGAACCGTGGCGGTGGAATCGACGTCGAGGTCAGGGTTGAGCGTGTCCCGTAGAAACTCGACGGTGTCGAGCAGCGTGGCGTAGGCCTCGAAGCTGCACTCCTGGAGGTACGCATCGTTCTCGTCGGTGAACTCGTGGGTGACCATGACGGCGTAGTGGCCGGGGTTCTCGAGCGCCGTCATGATGTAGGCCCTCCCGCAGGCGGTAAGCCGCTCGCGAGGGTCGTCGACACCTTCGGTCGCTTCTCGCATGGCCTTGGTCAGCGTCGAAAAGCCTTCGGCGGCGACGGAGTTGAGAAGGCCTCGGGCATCGCCGAAGTGGTGTGAGGGCGCAGCGTGCGAAACACCGGCGCGCCGCGCGACTTCACGCAAGCTGAAGTTCGCGGGGCCGCGTTCGCTGATGAGGTCGACGGCCGCGGCCCGAAGAGCCGTCGGCAAGTCGCCGTGGTGGTACTCGGTTGCCATGACGGATGTCACTCTAGCCGATTTTCCACGACAACTTGACACTGTCCAGATCTATCTTTACAGTGTCAACTTGACAGCGACAAGATGTCGCTGACACGAAGAGCGGAAAGCGGAAGAGCGCATGGCCGAGAACCTGTTCACCACACTCCAACGACACACCGGCCGGCTCGTCCTTGGCGTCCTCGCCGTCACGGCCTTGCTTGTTGTGCCGTTTCTGGCCATGGCGCCGACCGAGTCCGCCTCGACCGAACCGGGCGGTCCCGTCTTCGACGCTCGCGATCGCATCGACGAGCGCTTCGTCGGCTCGGTCTTCTTCACCGGCTTCATCGCCGAGCCCAACGGGGGAGACCTGCTGCTCGTCGAGCCATTGCAAGAACTGCTCGCTGCCGAAGACGCGCTGCGGGCTGATCCGACGCTCGGGCCGGCGCTGTTCGAGTACTACGAGGTTGATGCCGCAGCCGAGGTGACGGGCGTGCTGACGATCGCCGACCTCATTGATGCCGAAGTCGCTCCGACTGGCGGACTGGCCACCGCAACCGACGCGCAGGTCAAGGCCGCCGGCGCACTGCTGATTGACGAACTCGGTGTCGACAGCGACGTGTTGGGCCTGTCGCAGCAGACCACCCGAAACGCCGACGGCGATTGGGTCGTCCCCGCTGCGTTCATCGCCGTGCTGTCCGATGACACCCAGCTCGGCTTCGGCAACGTTTCGGTCAACCTCGGCGGCGACACCGCATCGGAGCAATACAGCCGAGACATCCAAGACGTCATCCGCACCGCCGATAACTGGACGATCAACGGCGTCGCCATCGACGTGAACCTCACGAGCGAAGAGCAGGGTGCCGTCGCCGGTCCGTTCATCGGCTTCACCGTGCTCGCCGCGCTCTTGCTGGTCGGCTTCACCTTCCGCAGCTACTGGGTGCTCGCCGTCGTGAGCGCAGCCTTCTTGATCCTGCTGATCTGGCTCAAGGGCATCACGAACCTGATCGGGTTCGAAGACGACCTGATCCTCTCGCTCATCGTCCCGATCGCAATGGTCTCGTTCGGGGTCGACTACGCCTTCCACGCCATCGGCCGCTACCGAGAAGAGCGCCACGAAGGGCGCTCGGCCGCTCCGGCCGCAATCGCCGGCGGCGCTGCCGTGTCCGGTGCGCTCGTGCTGGCGACCGTGTCCGATTCCGTCGCCTTCCTTGCGAACGTCACCGCCGGCATCGAGTCGGTCGTGCAGTTCGGCATCGGCGCCGCCATAGCGCTGTTCTCCGCATTCTTGCTGCTCGGCGTCGTCGCTCCGTTCGTGATCGCGGCGATCGAAGCTCGAGTGCCCGCTCCTCAGGCCGGACGTCGCTCCACCGCACTACGGGTGTTCGGCGCACTCGGCGCTGCCTCGCTCGCCATGGCGTCGGTGCTGATGCTTGTCTTCGTCCTGCCGTGGCTCGGCGTGGTCCTCACCGTCGTCACGATCGCTGCGACGCTGGTCGGTCCCGTGCTGATCGCTCGACGACGTGAAGGCGTGCGGGTCGGCGACCTGCCCGTCGCCGGCGGCGAAGCTGGCCTCGGCAAGCGCATCGGCTCGGTCGTTGCCGCCATTGCGTCACGACCACGAGTCGTCCTGCCGGTCGCCCTCGGCATCACGATCATCGCCAGCTTCTTCGCCGTGCAGGTGCCCGCCCGCTTCGACGTCGAGGACTTCTTCTCCGCCGACACCGACTTCGTGCAGGGCCTCGACATGATCGACGAGCACATCGGTCAGCGTGACGGCGAACCCGGCACGATCTACATCGAAGGCGACCTCACCGATCCTGCCAACCTCGCCACAGTGCAGGCTCGCCTCGACGAGCTCCGAACCAGCGGCACCGAGGCGCTCGCCCTGGACTCAGCTGGCGAGGTGCGCTTCATCGAAGCTGGCGTGTTCGAGGTGTTCGAGCAAGCCTGGGCCTCGCCGGTCATGGCCGCCATCGTGGCCGAGCAGACCGGTGTCGAGATCACGGACGTCAACGGCGATGCACTCCCCGACGATCGAGCACAGGTTGAAGCCCTGCTGGCCGTCGCATCGACCGTTGGCGTCCCGCTCGACGCCGAGCGCCTGGCGCTCACCCCTGACGATGTCGCTGTCCGCGTCGACCTTTCCGACTCTGGTCCCGATGCGACGCAGATCGTGTTCGCCGTGCCGAACAGTCGTGACCAAGGCGCAGTTCGAGACGCCCGGGCGATCCTCGATGCAACCGCCGACGCCATCAGCGAAGACCTCGGCAGCACGTTCGTGCAGGCCACGGGTAGCCCGATCGTGCGAGAAGCCTCGCTCGAAGGCACCAACCGGGCGCTGCTCGTCAGCCTGCCGATCGCCGTGCTCGCCTGCTTGGCGGTCGCCTCGACCTTCCTGCGCTCGATCCGCTACGGACTCGCCAGCGTCGTGCCGATCCTCATGGTCGTCGCCTGGCTCTACGCCTTCATGGAGATCGCCGGCTACTCGATCAACCTGGTGACCGCGACGATCGCCGCCGTGTCGATCGGCATCGGTATCGACTTCGCCCTCCACTACATCAGCCGCTACCGCGAGGAGCTCGCCCGCTGGGGTCAGCGCTCGGTCGCCGTGCGGATCGCTGGCGAAGGCACCGGCTTGGCGCTCGTGGCTTCGGCCGTGAGCTCGGCGGTCGGGTTCGGCATCTTGGCGTTCGCTCCGATGCCGCTGTTCGCCGCCTACGGATTGCTCACCGCAATCATGATCCTGATGGCGCTCGTCGCCACGCTCGCGGTCCTCCCGAGCCTGCTCGTCCTCATCTCCTCCGATGAGCAGGCCGACATCAGCGACCTGCCGCTCGATCTCGGCGGTGCGTCTGGCCTCGATGCCGCCCCTGCCCTTGTCTGATCTCCCTCATTCACGACCCACCACGACTCAGGAGTAACTTCTCATGCCATGGATCTCGGAATTGCCGGTAAGCGCGCTGTCGTCGCAGCCTCCACCTCAGGGCTTGGCCTCGGCACAGCCCGGGCCCTTGCTGATGCAGGGTGCCAGGTCGTGGTCAACGGCCGCGACCAAGCCCGTGCGGACGAAGTCGCTGCGACGCTCCCCAATGCAGTGGGCGTCGGCGGGGATCTCTCGTCGGCGGCGGGCGCAGAGGCGTTCATCGATGCGGCTGCCGATGCCCTCGGCGGTGGCATCGACATCCTGATCACCAACAACGGTGGTCCACCTCCGGGCAACTTCGCCGAGACCGACATCTCGGCCTATGCCCAGGCGCTGGAGCTGAACCTCGTGGCGATGGCCGCCATGGTGAAGCAGGTCGTGCCGGGCATGCAGGCCCAGCAGTGGGGGCGCATCGTGGCGATCACGTCGACCTCGGTGCACACGCCGATGCCGAACCTGATCCTGTCGAACACCGCTCGGTCGGGGTTGACTTCGCTGCTCAAAACGCTGGCGCTCGAAGTCGTCGGCGACGGCATCACGGTCAACACGGTGCAGCCCGGCCTGCACCTGACGCCTCGGGTCACCGATCTCTACACCGGCGACGTCGGAGACCTCGCGGCGGCTCAGCCCACCGGCCGAGTCGGCGACGCAGATGACTTCGGTGCCGTCTGCGCCTTCCTCTGCTCCGAGCAGGCCAACTACGTGACCGGGGTCTCCATCCCCGTCGACGGCGGCCGCTTCACCCAGCTCCAGTAGCCGGGGTCGCACCTGAAAGCGGTTCAAGTCGCCACGAGCCAGACCGCTCTGTCAGCAATTGCTGGGTGAACGATCAAAGAACCTAATCTGGACACCCTTGCGGACAACAAGATGGTCAACGACTTGGACAATCTGGGGGTGAATTGAGGTAAAGTCGTCTCGGTGTCCCCTCGTTCATACGTTGCATCGCACCCGTGGATCACATTCGAAGCGAAGGAGCTCAATGAGCTCGACCCGCTCGTTTGGATGGGACTTGGGGAGGCTCGTTCCAAATGCGAACATATCTCGGGTGCACCGCTCGATCCGTCCGTGGCTCACAAACTGCTTCGTGTTGCGCTCGTCAAAGGGGCTCAAGCGACCGTCGCGATCGAAGGCAACACGCTTACGACGGACCAAGTGCAAGGGATCCTCGATGGCGACTACGAGGCGCCTTCATCACGCGAGTACCAGCAGCGTGAGGTAACCAACGTCCTCGAAGCGTTCGACACTATTGACCGGCAACTCGTGGAGGGTGACGCTCCTCGTATCACCGCGGACCTCATTCGTGAGTACAACCGAATGGTGCTTGCCGGGACCGACCTTGGCGTTGACGTCGAGCCCGGTGAAGTCCGATCTCACTCGGTCGCTGTTGGCAATTATCGCGGTGCTCCAGCCGAGGACTGTGACTATCTGATCGATCGATTGGCGGAGTGGCTCGAATCGGACACCTTCAAGTCGGAAATTCCTGAGGTCAACTTCGCGCTTGCCGTCGCTGGTGCCGTGCTCGCTCACCTTTACATCGCCTGGATACACCCATTCGCCGACGGTAACGGCCGCACAGCGCGCCTGCTCGAGTTCCTCATTCTCGCCAGGTGCGGAAAGGTGCCGATGCCTGCAGCGCACCTGCTTTCGAACCACTACAACCTCACGCGCGATCGCTACTACCGGGAGCTCGGCATGGCCAGCGAGACGCTGTCGATCAAGAGCATGCTCCGGTACAGCGTGGAGGGCTTCGTGGATGGGCTCCGCGATCAGGTTGCCGAAGTGCGAGAGCACCAACTAATCGTGTCGTGGACGAACCTGGTCCATGAGGTGATGCGCCAGTTTCCGGCGGGTGAAGTTCGCGACCGACAACGGACGCTCGTGCTGGCTATGCGGCGTTCGCAGGCCTACGTGAAGTCAGAGCTGACCGATCTCACGCCTGAGATTGCGAGGCTCTACGCCGTGACAGGTGACCGCACTCTTGCTCGAGATCTGAATCGCCTTCAGTCTGCCAATCTGGTCCGCAAGGTCGGCAAGCGGTGGTACTCGAATATCGAGATGATTGAGGCCTTCCTGCCACGAACAGCAGCAGATCCAGAACTCACCTGACCTGGACAATTCGTCGGTCGCCTCTCCGAGTTTGTCGATCGGGCACAGAAGCATCATGAGCGCGTCGTGATCACGAAGAACGGCGCAACCGCTGCAGTCCTGATGAGCGCTGAAGACCTCGAATCGCTCGAAGAGACCGTCGCATTGCTATCCGACGACGCTGCAATGGCAGAGATCGCTGAGGCCGAGGCGGCCGTTGCAAAGGGCGACGTTGTCGTTGGTGTCGACGCAGTGCGGGCACTCCGTGGCGGAGCCTGAGTCGAAGTTCGAGCTTGTTCTCGCTCGCCCTGCGGTTCGGGCGAGAATTGTCACTGTTCTGCGTGCTGGCCCTCGCGGCACGATCTATCTTCCCCGAAGTGCACGAGCACGCGATGCGGCGACTCGTCGAGGAGTTCGGGTTGGCGCCTCGTGAATACCCCAGCACGCGCCGCGACTCGACGCCAGAAGAACGGGCGGCGGACCTCAACGCTGCGTTCGGCGATCCTGAGGTGCGCGCCGTGATGGCAGTGCTCGGCGGCGATGATCAGATCCGGGTCATTCCGCACCTCGATCCAGACCTGGTGCTCGCCGACCCCAAGCCGTTCTTCGGCTACAGCGATAACACGAACATTCTGAACTGGCTCTGGAGCCTGGGCGTCGCCAGCTTCCATGGCGGCTCGACCCAGGTCCACATCGGTGCCGGGCCGGGCATCGACGACTGCCACCGGCGGTCGCTCGAGGCGGCGCTCTTCACCGGCGAGGAACTCTCGATCGTCGACCCCGGCGAGTCCGAAGACTTCGGGCCTGACTGGGCCAGCCCGGAGGCGTTGACCGACTTCGGCGAGCGGGAGCCAACCGAGCCGTGGACCTGGAGCGGGCCCGCTCGGTCCGTTGCCGGTCGGACCTGGGGCGGCTGCATCGAAGTCCTGCAGTGGCTGCTCACTGCAGGTCGATTCTCGGTCGATCCGTCGGTGCTCGCGGGCGGTGTGTTGCTGGTCGAAGCCAGCGAGATGATGATCCCGGCCGAGGAGTTCGGCTGGATTCTTCGCTCACTTGGCGAGCGCGGCATCCTCGAAGCTGTCGACGCAGTTGTCGTCGCCCAGCCCCCGGCCTCTGGGCCTGATCGGCCGTCGACAGCTGAGCAGCGCACCGAGCACCGAAGCGCTCAGCGAGACATGACGCTGCAACTGATCGGGGACTACAACGACGACGCCGTCGTCTGCATCGGCGTCCCGTTCGGTCACACGCGCCCCCAGTGGATTCTGCCCTACGGCGGCTCGATGACCATCGACGGCCGAACGCAAGCCATCTCCGCTGATTACGCCTAGCTGATCAGCGTTGGCGGTCGAGTACCTCTGCGAAAAGTTCGAGCTCTCGTCCGGTGACCCCATAGGCCTGTGCTGCGGATCTCCATCCAGCAACAGCCGTTCGCACGTCGTTCCGAATGATCTCGGCCTCACTTGCGCTAAGTCGGCAAGCTCGCGCGAGATCGGCCAAACCGGATTCTGCGTCGCTGAGGCTGGTCGTCCCTGCGATTCCGGTGACGCGATCGATGGATCCGTGTGGGTTCGGATTCATATCGAAGGCAGGTGACAGCCTCCAAGCTCCGTCGGCGGCGAGGAACCCGTGGTTTCGTAGGTGGTCGTCGGTGTTGTGAATCGCAACATTGAAGGCAGCTCGCAGGAACAGTTCCCGAAGGTCCGCCTTTGCTGCCGATCCAATATCGGAGACGACCTCGGCAATCTCTTCGTAGTCGTGCCACTCACCGTCAGCGGCTTCCAAGGCAGTCATGGCGCTCATGTAGGGAATGCGGTAGCCGTCGTGTGACCGGTCGAAGCGGCGCATCAGTAGCACGTGTCGCTTGTCCGCCACGGTGATCAGGCGTCGTTCTGGCACTCGAATTCCTGCGGCTTCGGCAAGGTCGAGAGCTACGGCCTCCCATGCCATCACGTCCCACTGGTCGGACTGGTGAGGGAACTTGGCGATCAGTAAGTGCCCATCCGTGTCGAGCACCGATGCCTTTGGGCGGGCGCCGCCTAGAGAGCCCGACCCGGCATCGAGAAGGTCCTTCACCGCCGACAAGTCGTCGGCCGTGTCGACTCGATCTGCCGCATTGAGCAGGGCCGGAAGCCGGATCAATTTCGGAACCTTATTCGTGGAGTCGAGGAAGATCGCTTCGCCGTGCCGGGTGAAGCGCAGTGCTCCTTGCCGGGACTCGTCGCTTACGCCGAGGAGAAAATCGACATCGGTTAGGTCGGCGGAGCGACTCGAGCCTTGTTGTGCACGGTGACGCTTCTGTATGAGGTTGCGCCCCCATCGGTCGGGCGCACAGTCCTGGAATGCGCCCGGGAGTCCGGGCACGTGCTGGTTTCCCGAAACAAGCCTGAGGCGCGGGTCGATGGCGAATGCGCCGCGCGTCGCCAGATGATCGGATGTGTAGGCGAAGACGGTGGAGACCGACGATCGCCTCTGGGTGAACCACGCCGTGCCGATGATCGCAGGCGTGCCCTTGATGTCGAGGTAGACATCGAGCTGTTGGCTAGCCACGGCGGCGTACCCGCTGCGGGAGCTCTTCGTCAGAGCGCATCCGACCGAGGTCGGTCTCCCACGGGTCCGTTGCCTCGACGAGCCGATCCGCGATCCCGAGCGCTTGTGCGACCGACAGAAATACGTGATGTCCGACGGACTCGCCGTTCTCTAGCTTGCGCAGTGTTGGTCGAGAGATTCCGGCGCGATCGGCAACCTGCTGCGACGTCAGGCCGAGAAGCTTGCGCCAGGCCCGCAGGTTCTCGCCGATCTCTACTGCCTTGCGATCTGTCCGGCGATCCATAGCCATAATGTATAGCTTTGTTTCCATAATGTCGGCTGATGGAAACAAATGTTTCCACAACGGGACATGGGTGGCGTTCGATGCTGCGGGACTCAGGTGAGTGCGAGGTGGTGGTCGATGCCGCGGATGCGGTCTTGCTCGCGGTGGTTGACGTAGAGCACGGTCGTATCGCCGCCCGCTGTTTCATTGGAAGCACAGATGCGCTCGATCAACGCCAGCACGAGCTGGCGATTCATGTCGTCGAGGCCGAGGCATGGCTCGTCGAGGATCAGTAGCGGAGGCTGCTTCACCATCGCCCGAGCGATCAGCGCCAGCCGCTGCTCGCCGAACGACAGCCCGGTGAACGGTGCGTCGCGTCGGTCGCTCATGCCGAGCACGGCGAGCCACTGATCGGCGATCGCCTTCTGCGCATCCGAGCTCTTGCTGTAGAGCCCGATGCTGTCG
>CAZEMU010000069.1:18422-21900 GCA_964513315.1 uncultured Acidimicrobiaceae bacterium
CGAGGTCGCTCGTCTGCAGGTGCAGCAGCTGGGTGAGCTCGGCAAACGAGCCGTCGTCGCTGCGCTCGATGCGATGGGCGAGGCGGCCGTCGTCGACATAGGCGGCGTGGGTGATGAAGTCGGGGCACTCATCGAGCCGGTTCAGCACCAATACCATCGGCACGGTCGCTGCGAGCTTGGTGAGGTGGCCCTGGAGCCAGGCCAGTGAGTCTTTGTCGAGACCGTCGAATGGCTCGTCGAGGACCAGCAGCTCGGGCTCGCTGGTGAGCGCTCGGATGAGCATGACCTTGCGGGTCTCACCGGTCGACAGCTTTCGGAACGCCCGACCCATGAGGTCGCGCAGCCCGAGTGTGTCGACGAGCTCCTCGGCGAGTGCGGTGTCGACCGCAACGTCCGCAATGATCTCGGAGACTGGCGTGCCCTCGGAGATGACGTCGAGGATGTCCGCGTCGTCCTTGCGGAGCTCGGCCTCGATCAGCTCAGCCTGCGCCTCGTAGGACACGAGCGCGACACGATCGGGCAGCCCCGTGAGGCTGCCCGCAGTCACCGACCCAGCGCCAGCGAGCGCGGCGGCAAGGGCTGACTTGCCGGAGCCATTGGCGCCGGCAATCAGCCAGTGCTCGCCGGACGCAATCGTCCAGTCGACGTCACTCAGTTCGAAGCGCCCGTCGAAATCGACCGACAGGCTCTCCAGCTGAATCAAATGATGCGCTTCATGTCGGCCATGTAGCCGCGCAGCTCGGCGCCGATCGCTTCGACCGGGTGGCTGCGGATGGCTTCGTTGACCTCGATCAGGCGAGCGTTGTCGACGGCGGTGTCCTCGAGATCGAGGCCCTTGCCGACGTCGGCAGCGGTGATGCCGGTCATGAAGTCGGCCAGCAGCGGCACGCAGGCGTGGTTGTAGAGATAGCAGCCGTACTCGGCGGTGTCCGAGATCGTGGCGTTCATCTCGTAGAGCTTCTTGCGAGCGATCGTGTTCGCGATCAGCGGTGTCTCGTGCAGCGACTCGTAGTAGGCGGAGTCGGCGATGATGCCAGCGGCCGTCATCGTCTCGAAGGCGAGCTCCACGCCGGCCTTGACCATGGCGACCATCAAGATCCCGTTGTCGAAGTACTCCTGCTCAGAGATCTCCATGTCGCCGGCCGGGGTCTGCTCGTAGGCGGTCTTGGCGGTGTCGTCGCGCCAGCCGAGAAGCTGCACATCGTCGTTGGCCCAGTCGGCCATCATCGTCTGGGAGAAGGTCCCCGTCATGATGTCGTCCTGGTGCTTGTTGTAGAGCGGACGCATGATGTCCTTGAGCTCTTCGCTGAGCTCGAACGCACGGATCTTCGCTGGGTTCGACAGGCGGTCCATCATGTTGGTCACGCCGCCGTACTTGAGCGCTTCGGTGACGGTTTCCCAGCCGTACTGGATGAGCTTCGATGCGTAGGCAGCGTCGACGCCTTCTTCGATCATCTTGTCGAAGCAGAGGAGTGAACCGGTCTGGAGCATGCCGCAGAGAATCGTCTGCTCGCCCATGAGGTCGGACTTGACCTCGGCGATGAACGACGACATGAGCACGCCCGCCTTGTGGCCACCGGTGCCGACCGCGTACGCCTTGGCGAGCGCGAGGCCCTCACCGTTGGGGTCGTTGTCCTCGTGGACGGCGATCAGGGTCGGCACGCCGAAGCCGCGGACGTACTCGGCGCGGACCTCGGAGCCCGGGCACTTGGGGGCGACCATGATGACGGTGATGTCGTCGCGGACCTGCATGCCCTCTTCGACGATGTTGAAGCCGTGCGAGTACGACAGGCAGGCGCCTTCCTTCATCATCGGCATGATCGTCTCGACGACGTTGGTGTGCTGCTTGTCCGGCGTGAGGTTCAGCACGACGTCGGCGGTCGGAAGGAGCTCGTCGTAGGTGCCGACGGTGAAGCCGTTCTCGGTGGCGTTCTTCCACGACTGGCGCTGCTCGGCGATGGCGCTGTCACGGAGCGCGTAGGACACGTCGAGGCCGCTGTCGCGCAGGTTCAAGCCCTGGTTGAGGCCCTGGGCGCCACAGCCGATGACCACCATCTTCTTGCCGCGGAGTGCTTCCACGCCATCTTCGAACTCGTCGAGGTGCATGAAGCGGCACTTGCCGAGCTGCTCGAGCTGCTCGCGAAGCGGAAGCGTGTTGAAGTAGTTCGCCATCGTGGTGGGCCTTTCCAGAAAGCAGGTGGTCCTGCAACGCGGCTGGATTCTACCGAAGGTCCTGTGTTTCGTAAATTGAGATATATGCAACGCGGCGTCCCGCTTTACGCAACACTGGGGCAATGCATGTGCGGACCTTGCGACAGTTCATCGTGCTGGCCGAGACGCTCCACTTCGGTCGGGCCAGCGAGCGAGCGAACGTCAGCACGTCGGCGCTCTCGCGCACGATCCGACAGTTGGAGGGCGAGGTCGGCGCAGCGCTGTTCGCCCGCGACAATCGCAAGGTCGACCTGACGCCCGCTGGCGTTCGCTTCCTCGCCTATGCCCGTGACGCCGTCTCGCAGTGGGACCAGATCCGGTTCGAGCTGACGGCCCCGGCCGACCAGCTCGAAGGCGAGGTGAGCCTGTATTGCTCAGTCACGGCGAGCCACAGCATCCTCGTCGACCTGCTCAACCGGTTCCGGCCCGACTATCCGGGTGTCGAGATCCGGCTCCAGACGGGCGACCCGCAACACGCCATCGAGCGGGTCGTCACCCTTGAGGAGGAAGTCGCAATCGCCGCACGGCCCGACAAGTTGCCGCCTGGCGTGGTCTTCGAACAGATCGAGGTGTCGCCGCTTGTATTCATCGGGCCGCCGGAAGGCGCAGACGTCTTCGCCGAGCTGCCGCCAGACGATGATGCGGCCTGGGCGGACATCCCGATGATCCTGGCAACGAGCGGCATCGCCCGCGATCGGGTCGACGCCTGGTTCCGCAACCTCGGTATCGCCCCCAAGATCTACGCCCAAGTGGCGGGCAACGAAGCGATCGTGTCGATGGTGAGCCTCGGCCTCGGTGTCGGCGTGGTCCCCAAGATCGTCCTCGACAACAGCCCACCGGCGACCCGGGTGCAGGTGCTCGATGTGACGCCCGCACTCGAGCCCTACGACCTCGGTTTGTTCACCCTCAAGCGGCACCTCCAGAACCCGCTCGTCGCCGCCTTCTGGTCACTGGCCCGCCCCGGTCTCTAAGGTGGAACCAACAGGGGGTCTGCCATGGCAACGCATGATTTGGTGATTCGAGGCGGCACGGTCGTCGACGGCTCAGGGGCGGAGCGTCGCACCGCCGACGTCGCGATCGACGGCGAGACCATCACTGCCGTTGGCAAAGTGGATGGCACCGGCGCCCGCGAGATCGACGCCGCGGGTGCGCTCGTCACTCCAGGCTTCGTCGACATCCACACCCACTACGACGGCCAGGCGACGTGGGACAACCACCTGGCGCCGTCCTCGTGGCACGGCATCACGACCGTGATCATGGGCAACTG
>CAZEMU010000070.1:0-4170 GCA_964513315.1 uncultured Acidimicrobiaceae bacterium
TCGTCGTACTGCTGGTAGTCGGGGTGACGGAACTCGCTGTTGCCGTCGAGGGTGACCTTGGAGTCGAGCACGTGGACCTTGCCCTCGGGCGTGAGGATCAGCGGGTTGATCTCACAGAGGTCGGCGTCGCCTTCGGTGTAGGCGGTGTAGAGCTGCTTGGCGATCTCGATGGCGCCTTCGCGAGCCTGCGGATTCAGGTTGGCTTCGTCAACCCACTGGGCGGCGAGCTCGTCGGTGAGACCGTCGACGGGGTCGACCCAGATCTTCGAGATCTTCTCGGGTGTCGAGGCGGCGACTTCTTCGATGTCCATGCCGCCTTCGGCGCTGAGCATGCCGAGGTGCTTCTTCGCGCTGCGATCGAGCGTGAACGACATGTAGTACTCCTCGGCGATGTCCGAGGCCTTTTCGATCCACAGTCGCTTGACGATGTGGCCCTTGATGTCGAGGCCGAGGATGTTCCCGGCGTGTTCACGGACTGCGTCCATGTCAGCGGCGAACTTGATGCCGCCGAGCTTGCCTCGGCCACCGGCCAGGACCTGTGACTTCACCATCACGGGCGTACCAAGCCGCTCGGCTGCGGCTAGCGCTTCGTCGACCGTAAAGGCGACTTCGCCAGCCGAAATCGGCATGCCGTACTGGGCGAAAAACTGCTTGCCCTGGTATTCGAACAGATCCACGTCAGCTCCTGTGTTGCGGAATCGGGAGGGATGTGTGGGCGAGCGCTGAGAAGGTGCCCACGACTGAGGAGATACTCAGCGCCGAAGAGATACTAGGCGGCGACCCTCCCAGCGATGCAGTGCTGGGCAAGGGCAGTCCAAACAGGAGACCGAGGAGGTTCGGTGCCGGTCGAACAACGAGATCCACGTCAGACGGTCAAAGCCGTGAGCTTGGGCGTCGCCGCGGTCGCTGCTGCGGTCGGTTTTCTGATCTTCGTGCTGTGGGCGACGGACCGTGGCGGCGTCGAGATCGCGCTCGGCGACGACGTGTTCGAGGCGGGCCGGGCCGACATCATCGCCGAGGCCATCGACGAGGGCGGCCCGATTCGCTATGCCGATCTCTTGGGCGGCGGACAGAACATCATCCTCCAGCACGTCGGCACGGACCCGCAAGAGGGTTGGTTCGCGTTCGACCTGATCCGCCCGGGACAGCCGGCCGAGTGTCAGCTCGAGTGGGACGCCGAAGCGTTCAACTTCACCGACCCGTGTGACGACTCGGTGCAGATTCCTGCCGCCGGCGGAACGCAGACGAGCTACCCCGTGTCCATCGACGAAGACGGCCGCCTCCTCATCGACTTCCGGCTCGACGCTGACACCGACGAATAGCTGGCGGGCACGCCCGAAATTTGTGCAGTTCGCCCGCTCAGAGCGGGACAACTGCACACAGAACCCGATCCTCAAGTCGCCGCGACCGAGGCCGACGGGATTGAGATGCCTGCCCTAGATCTCATGGAGAGGTCCACGGTGCGCGACGATCGCGCCGTCATGACTTCGCCCGAACATGAGACGGACACCCCTGCCGGATGGCGCGGGTTGCCGACTGGCATTGCGCTGGGCGCCGTGCTGGTGATGATCACGATCGTCACCGTCGTGTCGTCTGATGTCTTCGATGGGCGCCTCTTTGGCCCCGATGCGTTCTCGCGCATCAATCGCCTGGAGCACAACATCGCGAGTGGCGATTGGTCGAACGACAACTTCCCGCTGTCGAACGCCCCGTTCGGCGAGCGAATCCAGTGGACCCAAGCGCTCGACGTCCTCATCCTGGCGCTGGCCGCTCCCCTCGCGCTGTTCCTCGGCTGGGAAGACGGACTCTTCGTCGGCGGATCACTCGTCAGCCCGATCTTTCATGTCGCCGCGGTCGTGCTGGCGGTCTGGGCGGCCCGAGCGATCACCGACATCCGCCGGGGGCTGTTCGCGGTCGGCCTCATCGTCGTGGTGCAAGTGCGGACGATCATCCCGTTCGCCATGGGACGCCCCGATCACCACGGGCTCATCCTCACCTTGTTCATCGCCCACCTGGGTGCGTTGTTGTGGGCACTCATGGAACCCGAGCGGCGGATGCGCTGGGTCTCGATCGCCGCCGCCCTCGGAGCGATCAGCGTCTGGGTCAGCCCCGAAGGACTGCTGACCGTCGCACCGGCCGTTGTCTGGCTTGGCTGCCAGTGGATTCTGTCCGGCACCTGGGGCGCCGAGATGCGCCGCTACGGCATCGTCGCTGCGTCGGTGCTTGCCGTGACCTGGCTGGTCGACGCTCCGCCTTCGGGACACTTCGACGTCGTCTACGACCGCCTGTCGATCGTCCACGTCACCATGTTCGCCTTGCTCGCAGCACTGGCCGTCGTGTTGTCGAACGCCACGCTTGGAACCGCCGGCCGCCGCGCTGCGCTGGCTCTCGGCGGCTCCGCGGTCGCGCTCGCCGCGCTCTTTCTCGTCGCCCCAAACCTCCACCACGGACCGATGGCCGACGTGCCCGAGGACCTCTGGACATTCTTCTTGTCCGACAGCGAAGAGTGGACGCCGCTCTTTGACGGTGGCTTCTCGGTCGGCGCGTTCGTGTCGACACTCGCCCTGCCGCTCATCGCGCTCGCCGGCTATGTCGTGCGCTACCGAGCCGGCAATCGCACCGTGGTTCTGCTGGCGATCAACCATGTCGTGTTCGCCGTGCTCGCAATGCAGCAGATCCGCTGGGCTGCCTACCTCGGCTTCCTCGACGCGCTTGCGCTTGCCTGGATGCTCGGGCTCGTGTTGCGCCGCTTCGACACGATGCACCTCGGCGTCGCGTCCAAAGCCCTCGCCGGCGTCGCTGTGCTGGGAGCCATGGCGGCCAACCCGCTGCTGCTTGCGCTCGCCCCGCCGTCGCAAACGACCGCCGCGATCGAAGCTGCTGGCCTCGAAGGCACCTGCGGCGAAGTCGACGCGACCGCAGCACTCGAGGACGAGCCGACAGGGACCGTCCTCGCGCCGCTCTTCTGGGGACCAGAACTTACGTACATGACCGGCCACTCCGTGATCGGCAGCCCGATGCATCGGAACGTCGACGGCATCCGCTTCACCCACGACGTCATGGTCCAAGCGCCGAGCGACGCTCGCACGCAGTTGGCCGAACGAAACATCACCCACATCGTGTGGTGCGAGGGCGGCGAATGGGCACCCCGCGTCAGCGGCGACGGTCTCTACGCCGCACTCCAAGCAGGCGACATTCCCGAGTGGCTCGAAGTGACGAGCGAGCCCGGCACTCGCCTGCAGATGGGCCGGATCGCTACAGGCGTTCCAGGCGAGTGATGATCTCGTCGACGTCATCGGTCGACGTCAGCGGGTTCACAAAGCAGAAGCGGTAGCAGGCCTTCTTGACGCCGTCGTGTCCGGTGTGGCGTGACGGCACGACGAACGCGGTGCCCTCGTTCATGACGTCCATGCTCCACTGTTGGTACTGCTCGGCGGTCCAGCCGTCGCGCTCGAAGGCGACGACCGACAGCACTGGATCGAGCAGCAGCGTCAGGTGGTCCGCATCACGAACCGCTTGCGCCGCGTACCGGCTCATGTCCATCGTCGTGTCGATCGCTGAGGCGTAGGCATCGGTGCCGTGCGCCGCAAGTGAGAACCAGAACGGCAGGCCGCGTACTCGGCGGGTCAGGTGGGCGGCGAAGTCCGATGGGTTCCAGTCACCCCACTCGTCGAGAAACGCCAGATACCCAGCGCTCTGCATATGAGAACGACGGCCGTCATCGGGGTCTCGGTAGATGAGGGCGCAGCAGTCGAACGGAGCGAACAGCCACTTGTGCGGGTCGACGATGAAGCTGTCCGCCAACTCGATGCCGTCGAACAGCGGACGCCATGTCGGCGATGCCATGGCTGCGGCGCCGTAGGCCCCATCGACATGCATCCAAACGCCGTGCGCCTGGCAGGCTTCGCCGATGCCGCGGAGGTCATCGATGATCCCCAGGTTCGTCGTACCCGAGGTCGCAATCACTGCGGCGACTCGATCGCCGTGCTCCTCGAGCGCAGCTGCGACCGCCTCGCCAGTCAGGCGGAAGCCGTCGTCGGTCTCCACAGGAATCACGTCGGCATCCATGATCGACGCCATCGACTTCACCGACGAGTGCGTCTGCTTCGAGGCGATGAACGCCCAGCGATCCGGACGACTACCGCGGCGGTGCTCGATCGCATCGCGAGC
>CAZEMU010000070.1:4270-17669 GCA_964513315.1 uncultured Acidimicrobiaceae bacterium
GCCTCGGTCGCCCCGATGCCGTCGGCGGTCACCGTCTCGCCGCACAGCTCCAGCAGTTCCTCGGGCGACTTTGGTGACCCCAACTCGATCGGATGCTGCTCGGTCCGCTCACGGGCGAACCGCAGCACTGCGTCCGCAACGTCGGCTATCGACTCGTCAAACTGATGCATGTCGTTCGGCCTCCGGCCTCACTTACGTAGTTTCTCGCTGCGCTCGAAACTCCCACTTCGTTGTCGCTCCGACCCACGCCTTCTAGGCGACGCCGGCCCAGATGGCGAAGCGTTCGTCGAGATCGTTTTCAGCGTCGGTGTCATCGAAGCCGCCCCACGTGAACAGCCGGCTGCGGGTCTCGCCGTCGGGGAACAGAATCGGGTTGTCCGCCAACGCCGCCGACTCGCCGCCTTGCGCCCGCAGCTCGTCCTGGACGCCGATCACCGGCGAGATGTATTGCACGAAGCTCGTGTTCGCCGCCGCCACCGCGGGGTCATAGAAGTTGTTCATCCACTGGGTCGCCCACCGCATGTTCGACGCGCCCTTGGGAATCACCATCGTGTCGAACCAGCGGATCGCTCCATTGTCCGGAACGATGAACTGAATGTCAGGACGATCCGCTTGCAGCTGCACCACGTCGCCCGACCACGCCATCGCTGCGGCGACCGACCCTGACCGCAGCTGGTCGGCAAACTCGTTGAAGCCCCAGCTCGCGAACTGTCCTTCAGCCCCCGCACGCTGCAACCGGTCGAAGCCGGCCTCGGCCGTCGACGGCGTCGGACGCGCCGGATCGTCGCCGTTGGCCAGCATGGCCAACCCGACCGCTTCTCGCATCTCGCCGATCATGGCGACACGACCCCGGAGGTCAGCCGCGAACAAGTCTTCGATGCTGGTCAGCTCGCGACCGGTCAGCGCGGGGTCATAGGCAATGCCGGTGATGCCTGCCTGCCACGGCATGTGGAAGCGAGCGCCGCGATCCCAACCGTTCGTCAGGTAGTCGGCCGCGATGTTGACGTGGTTCGGAATCAGCTCAAGCGGCAGCGGCTCGACCTGGCCGGCAGCGATGAGCTGCGCGGCCAACCAGTTCGTCGGCATGACGACGTCCCACTGGGCGCCGAAGAGGTCCTGGCCCGTGTAGTTGTCGGCCCATTCCTCGCTGTAGTCGACGTCGACCTCGACCGCAGACGCGATGAGGGACGGGTCGACATAGTCCGGCCAATTGAGCACCCGCAGCTGCGAGTCGGCGGTGATGATCGGCTCGGCCACTGAACGAGGCTGAGCACAGCCCGTCAACGCAAGCGCGCCGGTGGCGCCGAGGCCGGCCATAAACGACCGCCGGCCGATCGGACGTCGAAGTCGTGGGGTTGGTTGCACCAGGCCTCGCCTTGTAGATCTGCCGCTCATTGGTACTCACGCAATCGCAAGGAGTAGCCCGACCACGCCAGCACGGCGACGATGACCGTCACGGCGATGATGATCCATCGAAGCCAGCGCACCAGGTCGACGGCGTAGTCGACCTCGTCGAAGAACTGTTGCCGGTTGTCGAGCAGGAGCGCTTCAGCCGTGGCATTAAACGCGTTGAACGCGTCGTTCGCCGGGCCACTGGTGATGCGTTCGGCCTCGGCGACGTTGCCCGCGCCGAGCGCAGCTTCGATTGCCGAGCTCTGCACGACGTAGCGGTCCCAACGGGTGCGCACTTCGCCAGCGAGCGCGCCTTCACGAGATGTGTCGGCCAACCCAACGACGGCATCGAGTCGCGATTCGGTTGCGGCGCGATCGTCCATGACGACCGAGTCGACCGATCTCGCACCGGCAAGCACGGCGGCGTTCTCGGCGGCACGGTGCGTGAAGGCCAGGTCGAGCAAACCACCGCTGGCCTCGATCGACTGGTACGCATCACCGTCGGCAGTGTCGAACGCCTGACGCTGCGCGACATAGACCGAGCCCGAATACACCAGCCACCCGATGACCGCGACGGTGGCCAGCAGCAGCGGCACGTTGATGATTCGGTGGAAGCGTTGGTACAGCCAGAACTGGCCGAGCCCGAGCAGGATCAAGAGCGCCGCGAAGATCACGAACGTGACGATGAACCCACCGCCACCGGTCTCGTCTGCGAGCTTGGTTTGGAAGCGGCGATTCACCAGATCGACCTGAGGCGAGATCTGGTTCCTGGTGACGTCGCCTGCCTCGGCGATGACGGCGTTGCCCGCCGCATCGCCCGCGACGGCGGACGAACGGGCGCTCTCGACCAACGCGACGTAACGAGTCGTCAGCGCGGCGACCTGCTCGAGCGCCGCGTGCGATTCGGGGTCATCGCCGACCGCAGCAGCGACCCGTTCGAGTCCCGACGCAGCTCGCTCGATCGCCGACTCGTAGATGCGGCGTTGTTCTCGATTGCCCGACGGGCCAGCGAGGTGGACCGAGACCGCCGCCGCATGCGCTTCGGCGAAGCTCGCCTGGACCTGTTGGTTCACGACGAGCACTTCGCCGGTCGACTCGGCGAGCTGATCGGTGTTGTCGGTCAACCGGTCAGCGAGGAACCATCCGAGGACGCCAGCAACGAGCGTGGCGAACACGGTGAACACGGCCAGGCTGCGCACGATGTCGGGCGTCGTGTCGATCCGCCACCAGGGCGACGAGCCTGCCACAGGCGTCTGAAGAACGCTGGGCGAAGCTGGTCGCGCAGGTGCCGTCACCCGATCAGTATGGCCCACGCTGCGAGGGGCGCAGCGACGAACCACAGGGTCCGTAGGATCAGTAGGGATGGACACCAGCCAGATCGACGGCAGGTTGCAGGAATACACGGCGGCCGAGCATCGCATCGGTGCCAACTTGCACGAGCTCGAAGACCACGCCGTGTACCGGCTGTTCACGAGCGGCGTGCTGCAAGGCAAGACGCAGGCCGCCTTCGCTGCGGTCCAGTCCGCAGATCCTTCGCTGTGGGACCTGTACACGATCCTGAGTTCGGCACTCGACCGGGCCCGCTCCATCCGCGGGACTCGGTCCTGGATCAGTGGCGACGAACGGGCCGAGCTCATCAAGCTGCTGAGCGGCCGCGAGATCGTGATCCGAAGCGACGATGTCCCGCTGCTCAACCGTGACCTCACCGCCGCCGCCGAACGCGTCGACCGGGCCTCGTTCGCCGAACTGATCGACCGCATGCGCCACATGTACGAACCGGTCCGAGCCGCAGTGGCGCAAGCCGACGCGATCCTTGACGGACTGCTCCCCCGGCTCACATCGGCGGATCAGACGCTCGCTCGGCTGCGTTCCGATACGGCCAGGCTCGGACTCGACGGCCGCGAGCTCGATCGCATCGCCGAAACGATCGAGCGCATCCGCGAACTATCGCTGACCGATCCGCTGTCCATCCCAACCGGGGCACGAGCATCGCTCGACCAGGCGCTGCATGACGCGGGCGCTGCGGTCGCCGAGTCCCAGTCGAGCCATGACGCGATCGCCCACGACCTCTCCCACGCCCACGATCTCCTCGATCGATGCCGCTCCCTGATCGCCGACTCCGTTGCGGCACGCGCGCAAGCGATGCACAAGGTCGTGCTCGACGCAGCGCTCCCTGTCGCCCCGAACGTGAACGCCATCGACGGCCCCCGAGGCCTCGCGGCGACGTTGCAACCGGTGACCGTGCAGCGCGGCCCCTGGCAACAGACGCGGCGAGAACTCGACGGGTGGTTGCAGCGAGCGCGCCGCTTCGAACGCCAGCTCGAACGGGTGAGCCAACGGATTCACGCCCCACTCGAACGCCGAGCCGAGCTGCGTGGTCGCCTCAGCGCCTTCCGTGCCAAAATGTCGGGCGTCGGACGCAGCGAAGACGCGGCCTTGACCGAACTGAGCGACGAAGTGCACAACGAGCTCTACACCTCTCCAAGCGACCTCGACCGAGCGGAACGACTGCTCGCCGAGTTCACCGCGATGATGGCGACATGACGCAGCCTCCTCCCACCGCGTGCACCCAAGGCGGATGTGGCGGTTCGATTCTCGGCGACGGCTACTGCGACACGTGCGGGTTCGCCGCCAGCGCGAGTCCTGCGCCTGCCCCGGCGTCCGCGGCCCACGCCCACACGCCAGCTGCAGCTCCTGCGGCGTCGGCTCCCGCACGCCAGCTGAACGTCAGCGCCGCCGGCACCGCCTGCAACGAAACGGGCTGCGGCGGCACGGTGCTGGCCGACGGCTACTGCAACACCTGCGGCATGGCCGCGTCTGCGCCAGCTCCCGTAGCGAGCGCCTCGCCCGCCACCGGAGCGAGCCCGATCAGCGCGGCGAGCGCGCCCGCCAGTGCACCGCCATCGATGGCCGTCCCGACCGAGCCGCGACTGTCCCAAGTCGTCAGCGGATCGACCGGTTCGAGCGAGGCTCGACGCACCGCCGCCACCCGACGCAGCGCCCGCAGCGGAACCGGCCTGGGACTCGGCCTGGTGCAGGTCGCCCCGACCCCGGTCGGCGACCCGAGCCTGGCGCTCATGTCGGCCGAGAAGATCCAGTCGGTGCTCGACGAGGTCCCTGAAGACGAACGGTTCTGCCGCAACTGCGAGTCGCCCGTCGGCCGAGGCCGGGACGGCCGGCCCGGACGCCCCGAAGGCTTCTGCGGCACCTGTCGAACCGCATTCAACTTCGTCACCAACGCACCGGTACTCAAGCCCGGCGACCTCGTCGGCAACCAGTACGAGATCCTCGGCCCGCTCGCCCACGGCGGCATGGGCTGGATCTACCTGGGCCGAGACAAGGCCGTCAGCGACCGTTGGGTCGTACTCAAGGGCCTGCTGAACGAAGACGATCCCGACGCGATCGCGTCGGCCGTCGCCGAGCGCCAGTTCCTCGCCCGCATCGAGCACGGCAACATCGTCAACATCTACAACTTCGTGACCTGGGCCGGCGCCGGCTACATCGTCATGGAGTTCGTGGGCGGCGAATCGCTCAACTCCAAGCTGAAGCGTCTGCGACGCGAGCAAGGTTCTCAGCACGCTCGGCTTCCGCTCGACCAAGCGATCGCCTACATGCTCGCGATCTTGCCTGCGCTCGGCTACCTGCACAGCCAGGGTCTCGTCTACAACGACCTCAAGCCGGCCAACGTCATGGCGACCGCCGACAACGTCAAGCTCATCGACGTCGGTGGCGTGATGCTCGTCGACGACGACCAAGCCGCGATCTTCGGCACCCAGGGGTTCCAAGCTCCCGAGGTCGCTGCGGCTGGCCCGTCGGTCCCGTCGGATTTGTACACGGCCGGCCGCACACTCGCCGTGCTGACCATGCCGTTCCTGTTCCACCAGGGTGAATGGCTGCACCGGATCCCGTCGGCGGCCGAGCATCCGCTACTCGCTCAGTGGGAGTCGTTCCACCGCTTCTTGCTCAAGGCAACGGCACCGCATCCCGACGACCGGTTCCAGACCGCAGACGAGATGCGAGACCAACTCGTCGGCGTGCTCCGCGAGGTCGTCGCCGTGTCGACCGGCGCACCCAAGCCGGTGCCGAGCCAGCTGTTCAGCGGCGACCGCCTGACCGAGCTCCTCGTCGACGATCGCGATGCCGCCGTGGCGCCCGACTGGCGGGCGTTGCCGCTGCCTCGGATCGTGGCGACCGACGCTGCCGCCAGCTTCTTGCTCGGGCTACCAAACGACGACCCATCGCAGGCGGCGAAGCTGCTGCAGTCGGCCGTCGAGACGAAACAGGTGCCGTGGACCCACGAGGCTGCGTTCTTGTCCGCCCAGCTTGCGTTCGAAGAGGGCCGAGACCCCAAGCCGTACCTCGACGCACTCGCCGCGGTCGACCCCTGGGACTGGCGCATCCGCTGGATCGAGGGCCTGATCTCGCTGCGTTACAACCGAGCGTCCGCAGCTGCTGAGACCTTCAGCCAGATCTGGACACAGCTGCCCGGCGAGATCGCTCCGAAGCTTGCCGTTGGGCTCGCCGCCGAGATGCTCGACGAACACGACCGATCCATCCGCCTCTACGAATCGATCGTCGCCACCGACCCGACCTACGTCACCGCATCGTTCGGCTTGGCCCGCTGCCGCGCCGCATTGAGCGACCGAGCGGGAGCCGTCCAGGCCTATCAGCGGGTTCCGGCGAGCTCGGCCGGGTTCTACGACGCCCGCGTCGCTGCCGCCCGCACCTGGGTCCGCTCGCTCGACGGTTCCGAACCTGCTGCCGATGACATCGTCTCGGCCGTCAGCATGATCGACGGCATCACCCTCGATGCCGAAGAGCGGGCCGACGTCTCACTCGAGATTCTGCACCAGGCCGTGCAAGGCCTCGACCGCGGCACCATCAAACCCGACGAGTCCAAGAAGATCTTTGGCCGGCCGTTCACCGCCGATGGGCTTCGAGGCCAGCTTGAACAGACCTACCGCGACCTCGCTCGATTGGCGCCAACGAGGCGCGAGCGGATCGCACTCATCGACAAGGCCAACCAGATCCGCAAGGTCTCGATCTGGTGAGCGGACGGACCTGCACAACTTGTGGCGAGATCGCACCCGACGATGCCAACTGGTGCGAAGCCTGCGGCAACGACCTCGCCGCACCGGCTGAGGCGCCGGCCGAGCCGGCCTACGTCGCCACGGCCCCGTGCGTGTCCTGCAACGCCGACATGTCCGAAGTCACCGACGACGGCTGGTGCCAGCAGTGCGGCACGAAGCAGCCAGCACCGGGCGATCACGTCGTCGATGACCACGGCGAGTTCGCCGTGGTCTCGGATCGAGGTCGCAAGCACCGCACGAACGAAGACGCAGGTGCCATCGGCGCGAACGACGAGGTGCTTGCGCTCGTCGTCTGCGACGGCGTCTCATCGACCGACGACGCCCAGCACGCTTCACAAGCCGCTGCGGCTGCAGCCGTCCAGGTGCTCCTTGACTCAGGGTCGCCCGCTGGAGCTCGACTCCACGAAGCTGCGCTTGCCGCGCAGCGGGCGGTTGTCGACGCAACGCCAGCGGTTGTCGAGACACCGCCCTCGTGCACATTCGTCGCCGCCCTCGTTGCGCTCGGAGACGAGCCCACCAAGATCACCATCGGCTGGCTCGGCGACAGCCGCGCCTATTGGTCGGCTGACTCGGGCACCAGGCTGCTCACCCAGGACCACACCTGGGCGATCGAGCAGCGCATGATCGGCGCCATGAGCCCCGAAGAGATCGATGCCGACGAGCGGGCCCACTCGATCACTCGTTGGCTGGGCAAAGACGCACTCGACGTCACCCCCGAGGTCGTCGAGATCTCGATCGACGAGCCCGGCCTCTTGGTCGTGTGCTCCGATGGGCTGTGGAACTACGCGGCGCCACTCGGTGACTTCCATCAACTCGTCGGCGATACCTATGCGCCTGGCATCGAGATGGTTGACCTGGCCGAGAAGCTCGTCACCTTCGCCAACGACGCCGGCGGCCATGACAACATCACCGTGGCGCTGGCCCGCTTCCCCCTGACCGAGCCCGATTCCCCAGACCCTGCCCCTCTAGACCCGAGCGAGAGCTGATATGTCCGACTTCCAAGCCGACGTCTTCCAGAACGAGTACCTCCCTGCAGGCGGCAACACGCTCGACGCGGTCATCACGGTGAACAGCTCAGCGACCGCCTCGCCCCGAGGCGACAGCGCAGGCAAGCGCCTCGTTGAGGTCATCATCATCGATGTGTCGGGCTCGATGAACGAGGACCGCGGCCGCAAGATCCAAGCCGCCAAGCTCGCCACCATGGCTGCCGTCGACACGCTTGACGATGGCGTCGAGTTCGCCATCATCGCCGGCACCGACCGGGCCCACCAGCTGTTCCCTCGCCAAGGCCTGGCCACCGCCGACGCCGCCTCTCGCAAAGCCGCCAAGGACATCATCAACCGGGTCCGTGCCGACGGCGGCACCGCCATCGGCACCTGGCTGCAGCTCGCGGCCCAAATTCACCGGGCACGACCCGATGCGATCAGCCACAGCATCTTGTTGACCGACGGCAAGAACCAGCACGAGGCACCACACGTCTTGCAAGCCTCCATCGACGCATGTGTCGGCTTGTTCCAGTGCGACTGCCGTGGCCTCGGCACCGATTGGAACATCAGCGAGATGCGACTCGTCGCCAACGCACTACTGGGCACGGTCGACATCATCCCGAGCCCCGACGACATGGTCCCCGAGTTCCAGTCGCTCATCGCATCGGCCATGAAGCGAGAGGTCGGCAAGGTCGCACTGCGCTTGTGGAGCCCCAAGGGCGCCGAGATCGAGTTCCTCAAGCAGGTCTCGCCCACGATCGAGGACCTGACACCTAAGGCGGTTGCGATCAACGACCTGACCAACGATTACCCGCTCGGCGCATGGTCGCCGAATGAGAGCCGTGACTATCACCTGCGGGTCCGCATCCCAGCGGGCGGTGTCGGCGATGAGCGGCTCGGCGCACGCGTCATGCTGGCGATCGATGACGAAGCCGAACCGGTCGCGCTGGTGCGAGCGATCTGGACTGACGACGAGAACCTGTCGACCCGGATCAATCGCGAGGTCGCTCACTACACCGGCCAAGCGGAGCTCGCCGAAGCCATTCACGATGGGCTCGCCGCTCGCGCCGCTGGCGACGACGGCTCAGCCACGATGAAGCTCGGTCGGGCCGTACAGATCGCCCACGAAACCGGCAATGTGGCTTCGGCGCGACTGCTCGAAAAGGTCGTCGACATCGAAGACCCCAAGACCGGCACGGTTCGCCTCAAGCGCAACGTCGCCGTCGAAGACGAGATGGCACTGGACGTGCGCTCGACCCGCACGGTGCGGGTCGGTAAGCAGGGCCAATGAGCTCGACCTGCCCCAACGGCCACGAATCCGAATGGGCCGACTGGTGTTCGGTCTGCGGCGAGAACCTCGGCGGAAGCGCGCCGTCGGCAAGCACCCCCGCTGCCACCTCAGCCACCGCGCCTGACGCTGCTGCTGCGCCCGTCGCTTCCGGCGAAGCTGGCGCAACCTGCACCAACTGCGGCGAGATCGCGCACCCCGACGACGCCTTCTGTGAAGTCTGCGGCTACGACTTCGCCAGCGGCACCTTGCCAGTCATCGTCGAAGCGGCGCCAGCCGCTGCTCCCGACCAGCCCACTGCCGCGGCTCCCGCGCCGACTGGCCCCCGCACACCGCTGACCGTCACCGTCGTCATCGACACCGACTTCTTTGCCGCAACGACGGCCGACGTCGAGCTCAGCCTCCCCGACCCGCTACCGGACCCGGCAGAGATCATCCTCGCTGCATCGAGGAACCTGGTCGGCCGTCACTCCGAAAGCCGCGGCATCCTGCCCGAGATCGATGTCGAAGCACTCACCAACGACCCTGGTGTGTCGTCGCGTCACCTCATGTTCGAACGCACCGACAGCGACATCTGGACGTTCACCGATCTCGGTTCGACCAACGGCACGTACCTGAGCAGCGAAGCGTCCGCCGACCCGATCACGGCCGGCGCGGCGCTTCCAGTGAACGACGGCCTGAAGATCTGGCTCGGCGCGTGGACGCGCCTCGAAATGTCACTACCCGCTCCGGACCCAGCGCACTGACCGGCCCACTCTCAATTGGCAGCTCAGCGCATCAATCGTGATGTTCTCCGCTGCCAGATACGAGGCCCGGTCGTTGCTGGCAGCCCAAAGCTCCGTAGGTGAAGCACCCAGCTGCCAGTTCCGTCGGCGCCGCCGTGCGAGCCCCTAGCTGGCGACCTTTTCGAGTGGCGCCCAGCTGAGCATGACGCGCTTCTCGCCCACGGTCGGGAAGTTCACGACCGCTTCGGCTTTTTCGCCTTCGCCCTCGATCATCAAGATCACGCCTTCGCCCCAGGTGGAGTGGCGAACGTCGTCGCCGACCCGCAGGCCGATCTCGTGGGCGCCGCTGCGGGTACGAGCCGCGGACGTCGGCTTGGCGATATCGGTACCGAGCGACTTGAGCGACTCGCCACTCGAGCCATAGGAGCCGCGCCCACCAGCTCGCATGGCCGCATCGACGCGAGCCTCGCGGTGCTCAGCCCACCGAGATGCGCCGCTGCTCGATGACCGGCGACGGCGAGAGGCGGTGCCTTCGACTTCTTTGACGAGCTCAGATGGCAGCTCGTCGAGGAACCGGCTCGGCGGGTTGTACTGGGTGGCGCCGTAGAGCGTGCGTGCTGCTGCGTGCGTCAGGTAGAGGCGTTGCTCGGCGCGGGTAATGCCGACGTACGCAAGACGGCGCTCTTCTTCGAGTTCCTCGGGGTCGCCGATCGAGCGCATGTGCGGGAACACGCCGTCTTCCATGCCGATGACGAACACGACCGGGTACTCGAGGCCCTTGGCCGAGTGCATGGTCATCAAGATGACCGAGTTGTCCTCGTCTTCGATTGCGTCGGCGTCGTTAACGAGCGAGACCTGCTCGAGGAACTCGTTGACGTCGCCGAAGTCGGTCGCAGCGCCAATGAGTTCGGACAGGTTCTCGAGGCGACTGTCGGCCTCGACCGAACGCTCAGCTTCGAGGCTGGCCTTGTAGCCCGTGACATCGAGCAGGTGCTCGAGCATCTCGGCAGGGCCTTCGCCGTACAGGTCCTCGGCTTTGTACAAGATGTCGAGGAACTTGTTGATCCCCGAGATGGCCTTGCCGGACACGCCCGCCTCGGGCGCGGAACGGAGCGCTTCGTAGAACGAGAGCCCGTGCGAGGCAGCCCACAGGTCGAGCTTGGCGATCGAGCTGTCGCCGACGCCGCGGCGTGGCGTATTGATGACTCGCTTGACGCTGACCTCGTCGGTCGGGTTGACGACGGCCTTGAGGTAGGCCATTGCGTCTTTGATCTCTTTGCGGTCGTAGAACCGAGTGCCGCCGATGACCTTGTACGGGATGCCGACGCGCATGAGGTATTCCTCGAGCACGCGGCTCTGCGCGTTGGTGCGGTAGAAGACCGCCATCTCGCCCCAGCGATAGTGCTCGCTGTCGTGCAGGCGGGCAAGCTCGTGGGCCACCCAGCGGCTCTCGTCGCCCTCGTCTTCGGCGTGGTAGCGAACGATCGGCTCGCCGGGCCCTTGTTCGGTCCAAAGTCGCTTGGGCTTGCGACCGGGGTTGTTGTCGATGACCGCATTGGCGGCATCGAGAATCGTCTGGCTCGACCGGTAGTTCTGTTCGAGCACGACGGTCGTGGCCTGCGGGAACGCGTTTTCGAACTCGAGGATGTTGCGGATGTCGGCTTTACGGAAGCGGTAGATCGACTGGTCAGCATCGCCGACGACGCACACGTTGCCTTCGGACTTGGCCAGCAGCAGCACGAGCTCGTTCTGGACCGGGTTCGTGTCCTGGTACTCGTCGACCAGGATGTGTTCGAAGCGGCGCTGCCACGTTTCGAGGACATCGGGGTGGCTGCGGAACATGCGCACGGTGTTCGTGAGCAGGTCGTCGAAGTCCATTGCGCCAGCGGCCTTGAGCCGCTTCTGGTACTCGGCGAAGACTTGGGCGACCTTGCGCTCGTAGGCCTGGCCGGCCATGTCCTCGTATTCCTGGGCGGATAGGCCCTCGTTCTTGGCCGCGCTGATGGCCGAATGCACCGAACGGGCTGGATACCGCTTGGAGTCGATGTTCAGGTCACGCAGCACATAGCTGGTGAGGCGAACCGCGTCTGCGTGGTCATAGATCGTGAACGACGACGGGAAGCCGATGACCTTGGCTTCGCGACGCAAGATGCGCACGCACGCCGAGTGGAAGGTCGAGACCCACATCTTCTGGGCAACGGGGCCGATCAGCGCTTCGACGCGCTGCTTCATCTCGTTGGCGGCCTTGTTGGTGAACGTGATGGCGAGGATCGCGAACGGCGACACCCGCTCTTCTTCGATCAAGCGTGCGATGCGATGCGTCAGCACTCGGGTCTTGCCGGAGCCAGCGCCAGCTACGACGAGCAAGGGTCCGTCGCGGTGCAAGACCGCTTCTTCTTGGTCGGGATTCAGTCCGTCGAGGAGCTCGATCGCCACACCTTCGACCCTATGCGCGCCATATGACATGCGGGGTGACATCCGGTCACTTTACTTTGTAAAGTGACCGGACGAAGGTGGCCGCATGACGAACCACACGCCCCCACCCCCGACACTCCGCCCAACGCTCCTGTTCAACGCCGGCTTCTCCGTGCTCTCCGGCCTGTTGTTCCTCATCGCCCCCGGCACCGTCGGCGGATGGCTCGGCATCGAGTCCTCGGGCTGGATTCGGCTCGCCGGCCTCGTCTTGGTCGGCCATGCCGCGCTGATCGCCGCGCTGCTCCCCCGCATGCAGATCGAGCGAGTCGCGCTCCTCAACCTGGCGGCGATCGCCCCGTACCCGCTCCTGATGGTGTCGCTCGTGGTCACCGGCCTCGTCGACCGTGATCTCGGCCAAGTGCTGGCGCTCGCCGACGGCGCGATCATCGCCGCCGTCGCTGTCGTGTTGGCGCTTGGTCTTCGCAGCACGGGGTTGCAGAAGCAGCCCGTTGCACGCCAACCTCAGCATGCGTGAGCGACACCCCGACCCAACTTCTTGATGCCGTTGATGCGGTCATCGCCGAGCACGGCCCGTCTGGCGTCACGGTCCGGCGAGTCGGCACCCAGGCGGGACTCTCCCACACCGCCGCAGCGCACTACTTCGGCGACAAGCCTGGACTCTTCACCGCCTACCTGACCCGAGCCTATGACCGAGTCGGAGCAGCGATCGAAGCCGCCGGCAAAGCAACCGACGATCCGCACCAAGCGATGCTCGACGCAGCGGCCGCCTACGCGCGCTTCGCGCTGCACGAGCCATCAGCCTTCAGCGTGTTGCAGCGGCTCGAACTCACCCGAGTCGACACGGCCGAGCTCTGGCAAGCCCGGGAGCGGGCCTACTTCGGCATCACCAACATTCTGCTGCGCCACCAAGCAACCGGATGGGCCGCCGACCGCAACATTGCCGACCTGATCGCAACCACGTGGGCATTCGTCCACGGCTTCGTCGAACTGTGGGTCAGCGGGCCACTCGCCGCCCCCTACGACGGCGAAGAACTCGAACCGACGCTCCGGCGAGTCTTCGCCGACCTCATCTCAGCATTGACCTAGGCCGTCAACGGTGCCAACGAGCGCTAGTAGGACTGGGCAACACACCAGGACCCAAGCGGAAGCTGTTCTGGTTCGATCGGCGAGCGCGCTGCGAAGTAGAGCAGCCCGCCGTCACCCCACATCCAGCCGACCTCCTCGTCGGTATCGATCTGGATCACCAACGACCAGCGCTCGGCTGGATCCGCCGCGACTGCGACCGCGCCGTCGAACACAAGCGTCTCGGCAGCGGAAGCACCTTCTTCGCACTCTCCCCACAACGCGTCCTGGACCAACGCGGGCCAGCCGCCGACCTGATGCTGCGGCCCCGAACCGACCAGCGATTCAATTCGGGCGTTCCACTCCTCGTTGACGGCGTTCACCTGCGTTCGCAGCCGATCGTGGGCCGAGTGCCGGGGC
>CAZEMU010000070.1:17769-21831 GCA_964513315.1 uncultured Acidimicrobiaceae bacterium
GCGTGAAGCTGTCGAGCTCGGTCGGGTGCAAGGTGCCCGGCTCGGGATCGACGTCATAGAAGGCTTGCAGGATGCCGTTCGAGGGCAGCTCAACTCCGGTTTCGAAATCAGCGAGGTCAGCGAGATCGATCGAGCACAGATGGGTGAGCGGCGATCCATCCGGACCGAGCGGCCAACCCGGGTGCGGAGGAGCGTGCGGGACCAGACCGAGCTGCGTCGCCCCAGGCGCAGCGCGGCGCATCCGAACCGCCGGGCGAGCGAGCGCGGCGAACTTCTGACCAAACCGGCCATCCATCAGCACAGCACAAACGTCATCGAGCTCGGCACGGAGTTCGTCGACGCTGACCATCGGCTTGACCACTGACCTAGGCCGTCAGGAGTTGCTTCGAAAGGTGCTCGACGATGAGGTTCCAGGCTTGGCCGGTCGGGTTGTCGGGGTCGGCTGACCACTCCTTGGAGGTCACCGAGTGGGCGTCTTTCGCGAAGCCCCAGTCGTTCCCGGCGCTCGAATCGATTTCGACACCGATGAATGCGTCGCCGAACTCGCGCTCGAACGAACGGAAGCGAGCCGCTGGCACGAGCACATCGCCGGTGAAGCGAAGTCCGATCACACACAACTCCTCGTCGACGGTTCGCTGCTTCACCGTCGCCACGTCGTCAGGCGCCACATGGAGTGCTGCAGCCGACCTCTTGTCACGCCCCAAAGGCAGACTCGGCTGGCTCATCACCGGCACCTTGACGCGCTCATCGATCGCAAGCGCAAGCGCGAAGTTGCCGGTGAAGCACATGCCGATCACGCCGATGCCAGGACCGCCGCATTCCTCGTGCGCCTGCCGGCCAAGCTCACGGAGCCAGTCGACCTTGGGAGCTCGTGCGCCTCGAGCGAAGGCCAGAAACTGGCGGCTGATGCATGCCTTGACGATCGTCTTGAGTGCGCGTCCGTTGGTGAACGGCACTCCTGGCTCGCCGAAGACCGACGGCATCCAGGCCGAGAAGCCGGCCTCGACGAGTCGGCGAGCGCAGTCGGCAACATCGGGCGTGATGCCCGGCACCTCGGGGATCACCAGCACGGCCGGGCCGGAGCCGGCGATGAACACGTCGTGGGTTACCACGTCGATCGTGACCGAACGCTTCTCGAAGTCGGTCAGCGGGTCCGTCGCATCACTCATCGCCGCAGGCTAGTCAGCCAAGCAGTTGCGACCAGGCCGTGGTTCGGCGCGTCTCGCGGGCCGCAGCGGCGACGCCGAGCAAGGTGCGCTCGGGTGTCCATGCTTCGACGACATCAGCTGGCGCATCGGACCAGGGAGCCCAAGACTCGATCCATGCCCGGTCGGCTCGTTCGAGGAAGTCGGTCAGTAGCACCACGCTGGACGCCGACGCCATGTCGGTTTCCGCAATGGCGGCTGCTTGCACGATCAACCCGACGAGTGGTTCGAGGCGTTCATGGGACCAGCCGTGGCGCCGACCGAGTTGGAACAACCCAATCAGGGTGCCAGCCGTGTTGTAGACGTCCTCGACCAGCCGGAACGGCTTGATGGCATCGACATAGCCGTCTCCCGGAATCACTTCGCTCGCGTGAACCTCGACGTTGTCGAAGTGCAGGTCACAGATCTGGAACTCGGGACCCCAGTCGCGGTACGGCTCGAGGTCCACCGACGCTCCCGGACGATCGCTCGGCAATGCGACCATGCGCAGCTGGTTGCGTTCGCCGTCGCGCCCGACCGAAGCCGCCACATACCAAAGGTCAGACACTGGCGCCATCGAGCCCCAGCGCTTGTGGCCGTTCATCACGAACCCGTCGCCGCTCGGCGTCAGCGACGTGTGGATGTGTGACGGACGCGGCCCCTTGTCCTCGCTCACACAGAACGCAACGACCGCATCGTCAGGGGTCGAAGGAAACAGACGACGAACCGCAGCCTGGTGACCGGCAACCGAGGCGAGCGAGCGCCGGTCTGCGTGGACCGCCACCCGCACGAGACGCGAGAAGTACGTCGGCCCGTCGGAACCGTCGCCCGGACCGTGCTTGGCTAAGAAGGCCCGGACGTCGACGACCTCGTTCGGGTCCTGCTCGGGCAACGGTTGGAAGAGGGCGTCGAGCACGTCGGTCGGAGTCACCGGACCAGCCTCGCGCACTACAGTTCTGCCACCACCACGCCCGTCTAGGAGGGTCCCATGGAACTGCTCGAGCACGAAGAGAAGCGACGCATGTCCCGCGAAGAAGCAGCCCAGTTGCTGCGCGACATCGCCGACTCGCTCGCCCGCCACAACGACCTGAGCTTCACGCGCGAAGGACTCAAGTACACGGTCGACGTCCCCGACCAGGTCGATGTCGAAGTCGAGATCGAGATCGGCGACGAAAGCGGTCTCGAGATCGAGATCACCTGGTGACAAACCGGCGGGGCCGGCGTCGACCGGTCCCGTAGGCTCTCGGCCATGGCTCAACCATTTCGCTTCAGTTGCTCGCTCAGTTCGCTGCCGACCGCCGACGTGGTTACGGCTGCGAAGCGGGCCGAAGAACTGGGCTACTCGACGGTGACGATGGCCGATCACTTCACCGATCAGCCCGCCCCACTGATCGGGCTCACGGCCGCGGCGATGGCGACGACGACCATCCGGGTGCTGCCGCTCGTCCTGGCGAACGACTACCGCCATCCGGTCGTGCTTGCAAAAGAGATCGCCACGATCGATGCGTTGTCGGGCGGCCGCGTCGACTTCGGCGTCGGCGCAGGATGGATGCTCACCGACTACGAACAAGCCGGCATGCAGTACGACTCGGCCGGCATGCGCATTCGCCGACTCGCCGAGAGCGTCGACGTTCTGCAATCGCTGTTCCGGGGCGAGGACTCCGACTTCGACGGCGAGTTCTACACCGTCAAGGGTGCGCTCTCGGCTCCCCTGCCCGTCCAAGATGGCGGTCCCCCGCTCATGCTCGCCGGCGGCAAGCAAAAGATGTTGACGCTCGCCGGAGCCAAGGCCGACATCGTCGGCATCAATCCCGGCCTCACCGCAGGCGTGATCGATGAACGGGCTGGCGCCGACGCGACGCCCGACAAAACCGACCAGAAGGTCAAGTGGGTCCGCGAGGGCGCCGGTGACCGCTTCGACGACATCGAGCTACAGACCCGCATTCACCTGACGATGATCACCGACGATCGCCACGCCGTCGCGTCCGAGATGGCGCCCCTGTTGGGCCTGACGGCCGACGACGCGTTGCACTCTCCCCACGCGCTGATCGGCACGGCGCAAGAACTGATCGACGACATTCGCCGCTGGCGTGACCGCTGGGGCATCAGCTTCGTGTCGATCAACGGCGAGAACATGGACGAGTTCGCGCCCGTGGTCGAAGCCCTCGCCGGGACCTGATCAGTCCAAGCAGTTTCCAACGACCCTCCGCCTCGACCCGATTGGGAGTAGATGGGAACGCCGCTCATGGCCAGCGCCTCAAGGTCACGCCGGGCGGTTCGCTCGCTCACTTCGAGCTCTTGCGCAAGCTCACCAGCCGTGATCCGGCCGCGGGTCTGCATCACCATCAGGGCAGCAATCAGTCGGTCGGCTTCCGGTTGAGATCAGCGGCGACGAAATGGTCCCGTTCGGCCCCGTGGTCGACGTCGGCGCCGAGGCTTCCACGCTCGATCGCCTCGTCGGTTGGTTCGTCCGAAACGTCAGCGCCTAACGCTCAGATGTGATCGCTCGCGCCACTTGGGGGAAATCGATGCCCCCAAATGGTCGATCTGGTGGCAACATGGTACTTCCCTCGGGCGCCTCGGTGCCCGTCTGAACCAATCACTCCCGGGCTGGCGCTTGCATCAGCCCCCGTGCGGCCCCGGCCGCGAATCCAAGGACACACGCCATGAGCGACGAGACCACCGAACCAGAGACGCCGTCAACCGACGAGGCGCCGACCGAAGAAGCACCGCCAGCAGCCGAAGCGGCACCTGCCGAAGCAGCAGCACTCGCCGAGCCAGAAGCAGCTCCCGCTGCCGAAGAGGCTCCCGCTGCCGAAGCACCTGCTGAACGAGAGGCTGAGGCACCCGCCACTGAGGCACCAGCTACTGAGGCACC
>CAZEMU010000071.1:0-21801 GCA_964513315.1 uncultured Acidimicrobiaceae bacterium
GCAGCCCCAAGACGCAACGCAGCATTGACGGGTCTCCCTGAAGAACACGAGGGCGTCGCGCCACTCGGCCTTCAAGGAGGCCCGTCTACTGTTGCGGTGAGAGCTGAAGAGGTGCCAGCAAGTTAGCGACAGGCATGCCCGTCACGCTGGGACTGCCGTGTCAGCTGATCCTCAACACACACGTGCTGTGCTTGATCGCTTTGCTTCGACTGGCGGCTCGTGCCGGATTATTCGGCCTTGTCACGCAGCGATTGGAGACGCCCGGTGCCAGCAAAGGTAAGGCCGGCGCCAAGGATGCCAAACGCTACGGCGGCAAAGGCTGCGGTCGCGTAGCCGGTAACGGCCAAGCCCGGTGAGGTATTCGAGTCGACCGGCGCGGCGTCGGCGGTCATGCCCACGTTCGCAGGGGTGGTTGCGGCGATTGGGCCCACCGGGCCGTCAGTACCGGTCGGCGGATTCGTGAACGCTCCTGGGTTCGCAAGCGGCGCTGCAGCAACTGGAGTCGGCGCCGTTGGGGCCGGTGCAACAACGCTGCCGTCAAGCTGGGCTCGGACGGCTCCGGCCGGAGCCGTCGTTGTGTGGACGTTCACGTAGAAACCACCAAGGTCGGCCGCAATGGCCATGGCAGTCGCAGCAGGTACGAAGACGCAGCTATCAAGTCCGTTTGCGGCGACGTCGAGATCCACCTCGACCGGCCCATCCACACCGGCGACTCCACGGTGAATGTGAGCTGCGGTAATGGTGTCGATGTTCGAAACCGTGAGCGTGAAGCAGATACGACCGGTTGCCGGGTCGATATTGAACAAGGCATTGCCGCTGCCATCCGCGTCGCCGGTGCTGAGTAACGGAACGTCGACTGCGACAGTTTCTGGGGCCGCTGCAGTTGCAGTGAGCTGGCCTCGAATTGCGCCTGCTGGGTGAGGACCGTTGTGAACATTGACGTAGTAGCCAGCGGGATCGGCGATGATTGCTTGCACTGCGGCGGGGGTCGACTGCACACAGCCCATGAGTCCGTTCGCAGCGATGGCGAGGTCGACGAGGACACCGCCCTGTACGCCGTCTGCACCGATGTGGATATGAGCGGCGGTTGGGGCTTCGATGTTCGCCACGGTGAGCGTGTAGCAAACCGAGCCGTCCGGGAAGAGCGTGAACTCAGCCGTGCCCGACCCGTCAGGATCGCCGAACCCGAGGCCGTCAAGCGCAAAACTTGCCGACGATTGCGACATAGTCGGTGCGCCGACCTGGCCGCGGATCGCTCCCGATGGCGCTCCACTCGTGTGCACGTTGATGTAGTGACCGTCAGGATCGTTGAGGACCGTGTTGATGTCAGCGGCAGAAGCGCTCACGCACTTCGGTTCGGCTTGGCCATCGACGTAGTCGAGATTGATGAGCACGCCACCGTTGACGCCTGCGGCGCCAATGTGGATATGAGCAGCCGTGATCGAGCTTGAGAGACCCGCGGTCGTGAGCGAGTAGCAGACCATCCCGGCTGCGGCGTCGAACGAAGCCGTGACGCTTCCTGATCCTGCCGGATCCCCGGTCGGCGCCAGCGTGGTTACGCTCGTCATCGCACCGGTTGGTGTGACTGCGCTGATCTGAGCGCGAATGGCACCCGCGGGGAATGCCGCATTGTGGACATTGACATAGAAACTGCCGGGGTCAGCAACGATTTCTTGCACCTGCGCCGCAGTCGACATGACGCAGGTGTTGGTTCCGAGCACGACCGGGGTTCCGAAGTCGACAACGACCCCTCCGGTAGCGCCGGCGGCGCCGGCGTGGATGTGTGCCACGGTCGGCGCGTCGATATTGGCCACGGTCAGGTCGTAGCAGACCTCGCCAGTGGCCGAGTCGAACGTGACTTCGATCATCCCTGTGCCATCGCCGTCGCCGGTTTGAGACGGACCGAGCGTGGCCGAGGAGTTCACGTGTGCGGCCTGCGCGGCCGGTGCGAACAAGATGGTGAGCATGGCGAGCACCAAGCTCGCCGCTACGCCGCGGGCAACCTGCACGAGGCTTACAGACCGATTCATACTAATTCTCCCTAAGTGGCGCAGCTCGCTACGCAGATACGTGCAGATCTCTGACGACCAAACGTGTGATCCACGTCGACAGTCAATTCCGGGAGTGTCGCTCAGCCCAGGAGGAGCATAGCTCGACGAGCGAACGCTTTCTCTGCTCCGCTCGATCTTCGGCTACGGACCACATCGCTCTTTGTTATTGGTGGCTGGTTTGATGCCCGACGCGCTATTGCGACACGGCACGCCGGGCATCAGCTTGGCGACACGTAGTGGCACCTCGCGTAGCATCGTTCGGAGCGACCGCCGTCGTGGATTGGGGTCCGCTCAAAAAAGTTCGACGAATCGGTCGGGCTGTTCGATAACCCGCCTTTTGGCCACCCAGCAGCTTAACCCAACGCTCAATCCGTAGGTGACAAGGATGATCGCCGGGTCTTCAACCACGTTGCCTGGATCAAGCGATGAGACGAAGGGAACGCTTGCGAGTGCAAGCACGGCTGCCGCACCGATCAAGATGTTGAGCGAGTACAGACTGGTGTTGCGCGGCACGTGGTGCTCGAACAGCCAGAGCCAGAGAACCGCTTGGAGCATGAGATAAAAGATCGAAGGGTCCACGGCGCCAATCATGATGAACACGAGGTTCATCGTCATGCCGATGAACAAACCTGTACGAACACGGATCCCGCTGACAAGGGCGATCCCGGCAAGCAGTTGCCCGACAAGTACGACCACGGTGACCACTGGCGTCATGTCGAGCAAGGCTGTGAGAACCGGCCGGAACCAAGGCATCGTGAGTTGCTCGTGCTCCTCGGCCAGGGCGCGGATCTCATCGCCGTTCCACCAGGCCGACGAAATCACCTTCTCGGTTGCGGCGCGAAGCCATCCAAGTCCAATGAACATTTCAATCAGGATGACCCAGGACGGATGATCAAGAAATCGACGAGTCACCAAGCTTCTGAGCTGATTGACACGACCCGAGTGGCGGGCGAGTACGTTACGCATTAGGGAAACCCTAGGGTCAAGGATCGGACGCCGCGCCTGCTGCGCTGGCTGGGCGAACGAACAGTTGGGTTCGGGGTGCACGTGTGCGCCTTCAATTGCGGCGCTTCCGGAACGCGTACCAGTCGAGCAATGCCGACGGTTCGGAGCGAAGGCTGATCCGGATGGGCCTAACTTCGCAGTGCGTAGTCGCATCGCTCGAGGAACAAACCCTGGGGCGGTGCGACGCGTGGTACCTCGCGGCGATCCATGGCGGCCAGGATTCGCGGGACCTCGTCGATCGGCAGGCTGTTGCGACCGACGTCGACACACAAGCCGGTGATCGAGCGAACCATCTGCTGACAGAACGCCGACGCGGAGATCACCAGATGGATCTCGTCATTGTCGGCAGCAGCCCAGTCGACCGCCCGCAGATCACGCATGCGGGTCTTCTCTCGCTCGGTGCCGTCGTCGATCGTGACGACCTGACGTCGACAGAACGACGAGAAGTCGTGCGTGCCAAGCAGGTGCTGGCCGGCAGCGTTCATGGCGTCGATGTCGAGCTCTTCGGCGAGACGCCAGGTCACGTCGAGGCGGAACGGGTCGGGCGTGCGTCGCTGGAGTAGCCGGTACCGGTACGTCCGACCGGTGCAGCTGAAGCGGGCATCGAAGTCGTCGGCCACGGCCCGGACCTCGTGCACCGCAACGTGCGGCTTGCACAATCCGTTGATCGATGCCCGGAACTTGTAGTCGTCGAACTCGACGTCGGTGTCGAAGTGCACGACCTGGTCGAGCGCATGCACACCCGCGTCGGTGCGGCCAGCGCAGGTGATGGGCACCTCGTGGCGCAGAATTGTTTCTAGCGCAGCGCGAAGAACGCCCCCAACAGTGGGGACGCCCTCATTTGGTGCAAACCCTCGGAAGGGTCCACCGTGATAACTCAGCCGCAGCAGGTAACGAGCCACGCTACGACTCTAGGAGCCGATCCGGCTTCGCCGGTCGGCGACCGATACGTCTACGGACAGGTTCCGGCGATAGCCGGCAGAAACTCAGACGAGTTCGATGCGCGCCATGGGCGCGTTGTCACCGCTGCGAGGACCGAGCTTGAGGATGCGGGTGTAGCCACCCGGACGATCGCTGTAGCGAGGACCGAGGTCATCGATGAGCTTCTGAGCGATCTCACGGTCGTCCAAGAACTGAATGAGCTGACGGTGATTGTGCAGCCCACCCTTCTTGGCCTTGGTGATCATCTTCTCAGCGATGGGGCGCATGGCCTTGGCCTTGGCTTCGGTCGTCACGATCGCCTCGGCGGCGACGAGCGACGAAACCAGGTTGGCCATCATCAGCTTCTGGTGTTGCGAGCTGCCGCCGAAGCGACGGCCCTTGCGGGGGGTTGCGGGCATGATCAATCAGCTCCGGGTTGCGAGCGAAAGACCTCGCTCGTCGAGTTTTGCAGCAACTTCATCAAGCGACTTCTGGCCGAAGTTGGTGATCGCCAGGAGGTCGTCGATGGACTTCTCAAGCAGCTCACCGATCGTGTTGACCTGGGCACGCTTGAGGCAGTTACGGGGACGCTCGGACAGTTCGAGATCCTCGATCGGAAGATCAAGGTCAGGCGAGCCGCTGGCAGAAGCGGTCGCTTCGGCAAGCTCAAGGCCCTCAGGCTCGTCGCTCATCTCTTCGACGAGCTGCACGATTGCCCGCAGCGTTGCGCCGGCCGAAGCCAGAGCGTCGCGAGGGGTGATCGAGCCATCGCTCTGAATTTCAAGCACGAGGCGGTCGAAGTTCGTCGACTGCTCAACGCGAGCGGCTTCAACGTTGAAACTCACGCGACGGATCGGCGAGAACAGAGCATCGACCGGGATGAGGCCAATAGCGCCACCGGTGTCCTGATCTGCTGCCGAGAGATAGCCGTGGCCACGCTCGATCGTGAGATCGCACGCCAGGCGTGCCTTCTCGTTGAGCGTCGCGATCACGAGATCGGGGTTCAGAACCTCGATCTCGGGATTCGTCTGCAGATCGGCGGCGGTCACGGTTGCTGGACCGGCCACGTCGAGTCGCACGACAACCGGCTCATCGCTGTAGCTGCGAACGACAACATCCTTGATGTTCAGGATGATGTCGGTCACGTCCTCAGCAATGCCGGGAAGGGTGTCAAACTCGTGAAGAGCGCCATCGATGCGAACCTGTGTGATGGCCGCGCCTGGAATCGACGAAAGCAGGGTGCGACGAAGGGAGTTACCCAACGTTGCACCAAACCCCTGCTCGAGGGGTCCGATCGCAAATTTTTGGCGGTTGGCCGATTCATCGTTGACGGCTTCAACGGTCGGACGTTGAATGACGAGCATTCGTGTCACCTCGGGGTAGATGGACCGGACGGCTCTGGACTCGCCGCCGGTTTGCGCTTCGACTACTTGCTGTACAACTCGACGATCAACGATTCCCGGATGGGAACGTCGATCTGCTCACGGATCGGACGGTTGCGCACGGTGGCTTCCCAGCCCTCGCCGCCCATGTCGATCCATGCTGGAGCTGGCCGGTCAACCACGTCGTTGTTCCATTGGAACGTGTGGCCTTCCTTGCTCTTTGGTCGCACCGAAACCACATCGCCCTTACGAAGGCGGTAGCTCGGGATGTTGACCCGACGGCCATTCACATTGATGTGACCGTGATTCACGAACTGGCGAGCCTGCGGGCGGGTCTCTGCCCAACCGACGCGGTAGACCAGGTTGTCGAGGCGCAGTTCGAGGAACTGCAGCATGTTCTCGCCGGTCACGCCCTGCTTGCGGGAAGCTTCCTTGTACAGGTTGCGGAACTGGCGCTCCGTCAGACCGTACGTGAAACGAGCCTTCTGCTTTTCCTGCAGCTGGATCAGGTATTCGCTGACGTTGCCGCGGCGACGGGTACGACCGTGCTCGCCGGGCGGGTAGGGGCGCTTGTCGAGAGCAACAGCTTCGCCCTTGGTGCCCCAGATATTGGTGCCGAGGCGACGCGCAACGCGTGCCTTGGGTCCGGTGTAGCGAGACATCAGCCCCTCCGACGCTTTGGTGGGCGGCAACCGTTGTGTGGGACCGGCGTTACGTCCTTGATGCCGGTCACCTCGATGCCGAGATTCTGAATGGAACGGATCGCGGTCTCGCGGCCCGAACCAGGACCCGTGACTTCGACGTCAGCCTTGCGCATGCCGTGCTCCATGGCCTTGCGGCCAGCAGCTTCAGCAGCGGTCTGAGCGGCGAACGGGGTGCTCTTGCGAGATCCCTTGAAGCCACTGCTACCGGCCGAGGCCCAGGCAATGACATTGCCGGACTGGTCGGTGATCGAGATGATGGTGTTGTTGAAGGAGCTCTTGATGTGAACGACGCCATACGGCACGTTCTTGCGCTCCTTGCGCTTCGCCATTACTTCATCACCTTCTTCTTGCCCGCAACGGTCTTCTTTGGACCCTTACGAGTGCGTGCATTGGTGTGGGTGCGCTGGCCGCGGACGGGAAGTCCGCGACGGTGACGCAGGCCCTGGTAGCAACCGATTTCCATCTTGCGCTTGATGTCCTGTTGGACCTCGCGGCGCAGGTCACCCTCGACGCGGAGGTTGCCTTCGATGTAGGAGCGGAGCTTGGCGACCTCTTGGTCACTCAGGTCGCGCACTCGGGTGCTGTGGTCGATCTCGCAAGCATCGAGCACCTGACGGCTAACCGTCGGTCCGATACCAAAGAGATACGTGAGCGAGATGACAGCGCGTTTTTCACGCGGGATGTCGACGCCGGCGATACGTGCCATTGTTCAGCCCTGTCGTTGCTTGTGTCGTGGGTTGGTGCAGATGACCTGGATGCGGCGATGACGCCGAATCACGCGGCAGTTGTCGCACATCTTTTTGACGCTGGGTCGTACTTTCATAACGATCTCGAAAGGTCGGGGGGTGGGACGGCTACTTGTAGCGGTACGTAATGCGACCTCGGGTGAGGTCGTACGGGGTGAGTTCAACTTGGACCTTGTCGCCAGGCAGGATGCGGATGTAGTGCATCCGCATCTTTCCGGAGATGTGAGCGAGCAGCTCGTGGCCGTTGTCGAGCTCGACACGGAACATGGCGTTGGGCAGGCTCTCAAGAACCGTGCCCTCCATCAAAATTGCGTCTTCTTTGGTAGCGATGATGCTTACCTTCCGTCTTGTGGAATAGTGCGGTAACCCGCACCTGTCCTAGCGCGCGTCAACGAAGGTCAACGCGCGCAAACAACTAGCTTATTCCCCGCACCCTCCGGAACCAACCTGAGGGTCGGTGCCATTGAGGGCATCGAGGGCCGAACGGACCCGGCCGAAGACTTCGTCTTCGTCACCAAGGCCGTCAACCGTCATGAGGAGACCGCGCTCGTCGAACCAGTCGAGCAGAGGGCGGGTTTGCGATTCATAGAGTTCGAGGCGCTTGGCGATCGACTCGGGCGTGTCATCGTCGCGGCCACGAGCAAGCATGCGCTCGGTGACTTCTTCGATAGGCACTTCGAGGTTGATCGCCGCATCGATCGAGCGGTCGCCGAGGATTGCCACCAGTTCCTCGGCCTGGGCCGGGGTGCGGGGGAAACCATCGAGCAGCACACCGTTGGCGACAATGTCGTCAGCCGCCAGGCGTTCGCTCACAATGCCGATCATGGTGTCGTCGTCGACGAGGCCGCCGGCGTCCATGATTGCCTTGGCCGCAAGGCCAAGCTCAGTCTCGTCGGCGATCGCGGCGCGAAGCATGTCACCAGTGGAGACGTGCACGCAGCCGAAGGCGTCGACGATGTGGGCACTTTGGGTGCCCTTGCCGGCGCCCTGGCGACCAAAGATGACGAGATGGAGAGGGCTCATTTCAGGAAGCCCTCGTAGTTACGCATCATCAGCTGGCTATCGATCTGCTTCATGGTTTCAAGACCAACGCCAACGGCGATGAGAATCGAGATACCTGAGAAGCCGAAGAAGCCGGTGCTTCCGGCCGGCAGCACGAGGCCGAGTGCCACAGCGGGCAACAAGGCGACGATGGCGATGAAGATCGCGCCGGGGAACGTGATGCGAGAAAGGATCTTGGCCAGGTGGCGCTCGGTCTCAGGACCGGGGCGCATTGGCGCAATGTGGCCACCCTGGCGGCGCAGCTCGTCAGCCTTCTTGACCGGATCGAAGGTGATCGCGGTGTAGAAGTAGGCGAAGCCGATGATCAGCAGGCCGAAGATGATCAGGTAGACCGGGTCGGCCGGGTTCACCAAGCGACGATCCACCCAGTCACGCACCGTGTCACCCCAGCCCGAAGGCAGGACGACAGCGACGAGCTGTGGCAGGTAGAGCACCGACGAAGCGAAGATGATCGGGATAACACCGCTCTGGTTGACCTTGAGCGGGATGAAGGTCGAGGTGCCGCCGTACTGACGACGACCGACCACACGCTTGGAGAACGTGACCGGGATACGGCGCTGGCCATTCTCGATGAACACGATGGCGACAAGCATGATGATGTAAAGAATCAGGATGCCGATGATCCAGCCGATGCCGCCGTTGTTGTACACGTCGACGAACTGGTTCGGGATGGTCGTCATGACCGAGGCGAAGATGATGATCGAGATGCCGTTACCGACACCCTTCTGGGTGATCAGCTCGCCCATCCACATCAGCAGTGCCGTACCGGCGGTCAGCGTGAGGACTACGAGGCCGACGCGAGGCGCCGTGAAGGTTGGCAGCAAGTCAAGACCGTTGCCGGCCTCGCCCGACGAGCCGGTGCCGAAGCCACTGCCCTGTCGGTTGAACAGGAACGCAAAGCCCGTCGACTGCACAATCGCGATGGCGATCGTCATGTAACGAGTCCACTGGGTGATCTTGCGTTGGCCGACCGCACCTTGGTTCTGCCACTGCTCAATGCGCGGAATCACGATGCCGAGAATCTGCATGATGATCGACGCAGTGATGTACGGGAACACGCCGAGGGCAAAGATCGCCATCTGCGTGAGCGCACCACCAGAGAACAGTGCGAGGAAGTCGAGGACACCGCCGCCCTCGAGCTCGGTACGAGCACGAATGGCAGCGACAGCGTCAAAGTTGATACCGGGCGACGGAATGAACGCGCCGATGCGGTAGATGACAACCATCGCGAAGGTGAAAAGCACCTTGTTGCGCAAATCTGGGATACGCCAGATATTGCCGATGTTCCGCAGGGTGTTGAGCATGGGCCGTTGTTACTCCGATCGGTTCCGCACGAAGCAGATCAGCGGTTTTGGTGGGCGCTGCCCTTGGCCGCCGGACGAACACGGTACGGCGAGGGAAGTTCGACGGCGGAGCCGCCTGCTGCCTCGATCGCGGCCTTGGCAGAGGCCGAGAATGCATGTGCCCGTACGGTGACTGCACCCGAGAGTGTGCCACGGCCGAGCACCTTGACGAGCGCGCCCTTGCCGACGAGACCGTTGGCGTAGAGGAGCTCAGGTGAAACTTCGGTCAGACCGGATTCGGCGATCGTGTCCAGGTTGATGGCCTGGTACTCGACACGGAACGGGTTGTTGAAGCCGCGCAGCTTTGGGATGCGCTGGAAGAGTGGCATCTGGCCACCTTCGAAGCCGACGGGGACCTTGCCCCGACCGCGCGACTGCTGGCCCTTGGTGCCCTTACCGGCGGTCTTACCGCCGGCGCCGCCGATACCGCGACCGACGCGCTTCTTGCGCTTGTTCGAGCCTTCAGCAGGCTGGAGGTCATGAATCTTCATTGCTGAGTCCTCAGTCGTCGATCTCTTCGACACTCACCAGGTGTGGCACCTTGGCGAGCATGCCCCGGATCTCCGGGCGGTCAGGAAGGTCGTTCGATGCACCCAAGCGACGCAGGCCGAGGGCACGCAAGGTGCCGCGCTGCTTTGGCTTGGTGCCAATGGACGAACGGGTCTGGGTTACGCGAAGTGCCATGATCAGCCCTCACTGGCGCCGACGGCGGCGCCCTTCTTGCGGGTGTCCAGGTAGGCAGCCCAGAGGCCACCGGGGACGAATTCTTCGGCGTCGAGGCCACGCAGACGGGCAACCTCGTCAGGACGCATGAGTCCGTCGAGACCAGCCATCGTCGCACGAGCGACGTTGATGTGGTTCGAGGAACCGAGCGACTTGCACAGCACGTCTTGGATGCCGGCCTCTTCGAGGATGACGCGAGCAGCGCCACCGGCGATCACACCAGTACCGGGAGCAGCGGGCTTGAGCAGCACGCGGCCAGCACCGAGTTCACCGACGATGGGGTGGGTGATGGTTCCGCCGGCCAGAGGCACAGCGATCATCGAGTTCTTGGCCTCTTCGGTGCCCTTCTGGATTGCCAGAGGGACTTCCTTGGCCTTGCCGTAGCCCAGACCAACGCGGCCCTTGCCATCACCAATCACCACAAGCGCGGTGAAGGAGAAGCGACGGCCGCCCTTGACGACCTTGGCGACGCGGTTGATGTTGATGACACGGGAATCACGCAGGCCGTCATCGCGGTCACGGCCCTGTCCTCGGTCGTTGCGGTCGTTGCGGCGACCTCTGTCGTCAGCCATCAGAACTCCAGTCCGGCTTCGCGGGCAGCGTCGGCGAGTGCGGCGACCCGGCCGTGGTAGCGGTTGCCACCTCGGTCGAATACCACGGTTGACACGCCGGCGGCCTTGGCCCGTTCGGCGATGAGCTGTCCAACCTTGGCGGCGGCCTCGGAATTCCCGGTGGCGCCACTGCGGATGTCAGTCTCGAGGGTGGATGCGGATGCCATGGTGACACCAGCGTCGTCGTTGATCAGCTGCGCAACGATGTGTCGGTTCGAGCGGAACACCGAAAGACGCGGACGTGCTTCGGTGCCGACGACCTTGCGGCGCAGGCGTGCGTGGCGGCGGTGCCGTGCGGCACCTCGGCTCTTCGATGCCATTACTTCGCTGCCTTTCCGGCCTTGCGGATGACGTGTTCGCCGACATAGCGGATGCCTTTGCCCTTGTAGGGCTCTGGCTTGCGGAAGGCACGGATCTCGGCGGCAACCTGGCCAACGGCCTGCTTGTCGATACCGATGACCGAAATCTTCTGCTGGTCGGGCACCTCGAATTCGATGCCGTCAGGTGCGGTGTAGACAACCGGGTGGCTGAAGCCGAGCTGCAGATCAAGGCCGTTCTTGCCCTTGGCTGCGGCACGGTAACCAACGCCGATGATCTCGAGGTCCTTGCGGAAACCCTCGGTGACACCGATCACCATGTTGTTGACCAGCGAACGAGCGAGGCCGTGCAGGGCCTTGGAGTCGCGCTCGTCGTTCGGGCGAGCGATGGTCAGCTCTTCACCGTCGACCGAGGCAGAAATGCCTTCGGGCATGGTGTAGGTGAGTTCGCCCTTGGGGCCCTTGGTCGAAATGTTCTGTCCGTCGATCGTGATGTCGACGCCGGAAGGGACCGGGATTGTTGCGTTACCAATACGGCTCATCGTGCCCTACCAGACGTAGCAGAGGACCTCGCCGCCAAGACGGCGGCGACGAGCCTCACGGTCGCTCATCAGACCCTTGCTGGTGGAGACCACGGCTACGCCGAGACCGCCAACCACGCGAGGGATGTCCTTGGATCCGGAATACACACGCAGGCCTGGCTTGGAGACCCGCTTGAGACCCGAGATGACGCGCTCGCGCTTGGGCGAGTACTTCATGCGGATCGTCAGGGTCGAGCCTGGCTTGCCGACGTTGTCAGCGACATCAAAGCCGCCGATGTAACCCTCGGACTCCAGCATGGAGGCCAGGGCGACTTTCAGCTTGGCGCTCGGCATGGAAACCTCGTCATGCATCGCCGTGTTGGCGTTGCGAATACGGGTCAACATGTCTGCGACGGGATCGGTCATCATCGTTGCATCACCCCTTACCAGCTGGCCTTGGTTACGCCCGGCACTTCGCCGGCGTGCACCATCTTGCGGAGACAGACTCGGCAGAGGCCGAATCGGCGGTACACCGAACGAGGCCGACCACAACGGCGGCATCGGGTGTAGCCCCGGACCTTGAACTTGGGCGTTTTCTGCTGCTTCTCACGAAGCGCTTTCTTTGCCATGATCAGTTGTCCTTTTTGAACGGGAAGCCGAAGGCATCGAGGAGGGCACGACCCTGCTCGTCGGTCATCGCCGTGTTGACGATCGTGATGTCCATGCCACGGGTGCGGTCGACATCGTCGTACTCGATCTCCGGGAAGATGAGCTGTTCGGTCACACCGAACGTGTAGTTGCCGTGTCCGTCGAACGACTTCGTCGGCAGGCCGCGGAAGTCACGGATGCGGGGAATCGCCAGCGTGATGAGCCGGTCGAAGAACTCCCACATGCGGTCGTTGCGCATGGTGACCTTGACGCCGATTGGGTTGCCCTCACGGAGCTTGAACCCGGCGATTGACTTCTTGGCGCGCGTCGTGATCGGACGCTGGCCGGTGATCGTCGTCATGTCGGTGATCGCTCCTTCGAGGAGCTTCGCCTGTTGGACGGCTTCACCGACGCCCATGTTCACGACGATCTTCGACATGCGAGGAACCATCATGACATTGGGGAGTTCGAGCTGGTCTTTGAGGGCCATTCGAATCTCGGTGTCGTACTTGACCTTGAGGCGGGGGCCCGTGGCCGTTGCGGTGCTCACTTGATCTCCGCTCCGGTGCGCTTACAGATGCGCACCTTGGTTCCATCGTCTTCGATGCGGAAGCCAACGCGGGTCGGCTTGCCGTCTTTGGGGCTGACGACAGCCAGCTTCGAAAGACGGATCGGCATGTTGACATCGATGATGCCGCCCTGGTTGATCTCGTCAACCGGACGCTGGCTCTTGCGGGCCACATTGATGCCTTCGACGATCGCACGATCAGACGTGGGCAGGACTTCGACGACCGAACCTTCGCGACCCTTGTCCTTGCCGGACAGGACCACGACGCGGTCACCCTTGCGAATCTTTGCCATTACAGCACCTCTGGAGCAAGCGACACGATGCGCATGAAGCGCTTCTCGCGGAGCTCGCGGCCGACGGGACCAAAGATGCGGGTCCCGCGTGGTTCGCGGTTGTCATTGATGATCACGGCGGCGTTCTCATCGAACTTGATGTAGCTGCCGTCTGGGCGACGACGCTCTTTTGCCGTGCGGACGATGACGCACTTGACGACCTCGCCCTTCTTGACGCCTGCCGCTGGCATGGCGTCTTTGACGGTGGCGACAATGATGTCGCCCACGCCGGCGTAGCGACGCTTGGAGCCGCCGAGCACCTTGATGCAAAGGACTTCCTTTGCGCCACTGTTGTCGGCGATCTTCAGGCGTGATTCCTGCTGGATCATGGCTGCCTCCTACCGATCAGCGCGAGCGCTCAAGGATCTCGACCAGGCGCCAGCGCTTGGTCTTCGACAGCGGACGGATTTCCTGCACGCGGACACGGTCGCCAACGTTGGCGTCGTTGTCTTCGTCGTGCACGTAGAGACGCTTGTCGCGCTGGACCGTCTTGTTGTAACGACGGTGGCGAACACGGTCGGTGGCCACGACCACGAGGGTCTTGTCCATCTTGGTGGAGGCGACGATGCCCTCGCGGATCTTGCGGGGGTTCTCGCGGGCCTCGGTTTGGGTGTCTTCAGCCATCACTCGGCTCCCTGGGCTTGGGCCTCAGCTGCGTTGATCTCACGCATGCGGAGTTCGGTCTTGATGCGGGCGACGTCACGACGGACGACGCCGATCCGCTGGTTGTTGTCCAGCTGGCCAGTGACGATCTGGAACCGGAGGTTCAGCAATTCGTCCTTGGTTTCGTCGAGCAGCTCGAGCAGATCGCTGTCGCTGAGCTCGGTCAGGTTCTGCTTAGCCATCAGAAGCCGTCCTTGCGGGTCACGAACTTGCACTTCATTGGAAGCTTCTGGATCGCACGTTCGATAGCGGCACGAGCGATTGCTTCGTCGTGGTACGCCAGCTCGAACATGATGCGACCTGGCTTCACCACAGCAACCCACATTTCGGGGTTGCCCTTGCCGGAGCCCATGCGGGTTTCGGCTGGCTTCTGGGTGATCGGCTTGTCTGGGAAGACGTTGATCCACACCTTGCCGCCACGCTTGATGTGACGGGTCATGGCGATACGGGCTGCCTCGATCTGGCGGGCGGTAACCCAACCTGGCTCGAGGGCCTGGATGCCGAATTCGCCGAAGCTGACGGCGTTGCCGCCCTTGCTCTGGCCCTTCATGCGTCCGCGGTGGTGCTTGCGGTGCTTTGTCCGCTTAGGCATCAACATGGCTCAGTCTCCCTGGCCTGGACGGAAGCGCTCCGTCTCGCTGTTCTCACGTGAGAGGCGATCGATCTCTTCTTCGGCGTCGAGCAGCTTCTCGAACTCAGGATCGGCTTCGCCCAGCAGCGGTGCCGGCTTTTCGTCCGGTGCTGCTTCGCCCTCGGGTGCGGCTTCGGCGCGGCCGCCGGAGCTGATGACACGCTTGGGGCGGTCGGCGTCGGCGGTGTCGCCAACAGCCATGGCGGCTTCTGCGGCGATCTTGGCTTCGGGCTGGACCTTGTAGGGCAGGATTTCACCCTTGTAGATCCAGACCTTGACGCCGATGCGGCCGTAGGTCGTGATGGCTTCGCGGAAGCCGTAGTCGATGTCGGCACGGAGGGTGTGCAGAGGCACCTGGCCTTCGCGGTACCACTCGGTGCGGCTCATCTCAGCGCCGCCGAGGCGACCCGAGCACTGGACACGGACGCCGAGGGCGCCGGCCTTGGTGGCGTTCTGCATCGCACGCTTCATGGCACGACGGAAGGCGACACGGCCAGCGAGCTGGTCGGCGATGCCCTGGGCCAGGATTGCAGCGTCCATATCGGGCTGCTTGATTTCCTGGATGTTGAGCTGGACCTTGTTGTTGCCGGTGATCTTGGTGAGGCCAGCGCGGAGGCGGTCGGCTTCGGTGCCGCGGCGACCGATCACGATGCCCGGACGTGCGGTGTGCACGTCGATGCGGAGGCGATCACGGGTGCGCTCAACCTCGACACGGCTGATCGCAGCATGCGGCAGCTCGGTCATGAGGTAGTTGCGGATCGTCCAGTCCTCGATCAGGAGGTCTTGGTACTCCTGGCGGGTGGCGAACCAGCGGCTCTTCCACTCGGTCGTGATGCCGAGTCGGAAGCCGTACGGGTTGACTTTCTGTCCCATGCTTACTCTTCTTCCTCGGCGGCAGCGCCACCATCGACCATGGCTTGGGCTTGTTCAACCCATCCGTCGATGTCGTCGCCCTGGATGTCATCGGCGAGCTCGGCTCGCTTGTCGTCGCTGATCGCAGCGAGGGCTGCGATCGAGCCAACGCCTGCAGCGACGAGCTGCTCAGCGAACTTGGGGCCGATGCCGTTGATGTCGGTCAGATCGGTTGCCGTCGTCTCGGCGTCACCGCTGTCGTCCGCAGCTGCGGCGGCAGCAGGAGCGTCGTCCTGGCTGCTCTGCACGCGACGGCGGCGGGCTTCGGCCTGGGCGGCGCTGGTGCCGCCACGGGCAGCTTGGCGCTCACGGCGAGCGTCGATCTCGTCGGCCTCGTAGCGGCTGACGATGACGGTGATGTGTGCGGTGCGCTTGTTGATGCGGCTTGCACGGCCTCGGGCACGAGGCTTGAAGCGCTTCATGGTTACGCCTTCGTCGGCGTAACACGCGGAGACGTACAGCTCGTCTTCGGCAATGCCGTCGTTGTGACCGGCGTTGGCGACGGCGGACTCGAGGACCTTGGAAACGACCTCGGAGACTCCGGTTTCGGAGAACTGCAGAATGGTGCGAGCGTCTTCAACCGATTCGTTGCGAATCAGGTTGAGCACACGGCGGGCCTTGCTGGCCGAGCCACGAACGTGCTTGGCCTGGGCGCGGGTACCGGGGCGCTCATTCGTCTTGAGACCTGCCATCAGCGACGTGCTCCCTTTTCCTGTCCCGCGTGGAAGCGGAAGGTACGGGTTGGGGCGAACTCACCAAGCTTGTGGCCGACCATCGACTCGTTGATGTAGACGGGCACGTGCTTGCGACCATCGTGCACGGCGATCGTGTGACCGACCATGTCGGGGATGATCGTCGAGCGACGGGACCACGTGCGGACGACCTTCTTGTCGCCCGAATCGTTCAGTTCGTCGATCTTCTTCAGGAGGTGCCCATCTACGAATGGGCCCTTCTTGAGACTTCTCGGCATGACGGGCTCCTAGCGGCGCTTGCCGCGGGTGCGGCGGCGACGGACGATCATCTGCTCGGACTGCTGCTTGCGGTTACGAGTCCGCATTTCGGGCTTGCCCCATGGCGACACCGGATGGCGACCACCAGAGGTCTTACCTTCACCACCACCGTGAGGGTGGTCGACAGGGTTCATGGCGACACCACGAGTCTGGGGGCGAACGCCCATCCAGCGAGCTCGACCGGCCTTACCGATCTTGATCAGCTCGTGGTCGCTGTTACCGACAACCCCAATGGTTGCTCGGCAGTCGATTGGCACACGGCGCATTTCGGTGCTGGGCAGACGCAGCGTGGCGAACTTGCCCTCTTTGGCGACGAGCTGGACGCTCGAGCCGGCACTGCGGGCCATCTTGCCGCCGCCACCGGGAGCGAGCTCCACGTTGTGGATGACGGTACCGACGGGGATGTAGCGGATTGGAAGTGCGCAACCGGAGCGGATCTCTGCTTCGGAGCCATTGCTGACGACGTCGCCGACACCGAGGCCCTCGGGAGCGAGGATGTAGCGCTTCTCACCATCGTGGAAGTGCAGCAGGGCGATGCGGCAGGTGCGGTTCGGGTCGTACTCGATCGACGCAACGGTGGCGGGCACGCCGTCCTTGTTGCGCTTGAAGTCGATCTGGCGGTAGCGCTGCTTGTGGCCACCACCGCGGTGACGGCTCGTCTTGCGACCGTGGTTGTTACGACCACCGGACTTGTGCTTAGGCGACAGCAGCGTCTTCTCGGGCGTCGTCGTGGTGATTTCGGAGAAATCGTGCGACGTCTGGAAGCGGCGGCCGGGGCTTGTCGGCTTACGGCGACGAATAGCCATGATCAGACCTCGAACAGTTCGATCGAGTCACCCTCGGCGAGGGTGACGAGTGCACGCTTGCGATCGGGGCGCTTGCCCCACGTGTTGTTCTTGCGGTTGCGCATGCGCTTCCCCTTGCGGTTCAGCGTGTTGACCTTGAGAACGGAGACACCGAAGATCGATTCGACGGCGTCCTTGATCTCAGGCTTCGAAGAGTTGGAGTGGACTTCGAACGTGTAGACGTTGTCCTCGAGGAGCGTGTAGCTCTTCTCGCTCACGATGGGGCGAACGATGACGTCGCGTGGATCCTTCATCATTCCTCCTCGGCAGTCTCGTTCGCAATCGCAGCTGCGGGCTGCTCTGCGGAATCATCAGCGGCATCAGTTGCGCCAGCTGCAGCAGCCGGAGCGGCGTCGAGCTTGGCCTGGAAGGCGGCGGCACGAGCGGCCTTGCGATCAGCGGGAGCCGGACGGCTTTCGCAGGTCGCTTCGAAGGTGGACTTGGAGAAGACGATGAAGTCGCTCACCAAGACGTCGTAGGTGTTGAGCTGATCGGGTGCGATCGTTTCGACGCCGACGAGGTTGCGGAAGCTCTTGAGCGCTGCCGTGTCGTCGCGGTCGACGACGATGAGGATGCGACCCCAGACATCGATCTGGCTAAGCAGTGCGATGGCCTGCTTGGTCTTTGGCTCGCTGAGACCGAAGTCGTCGAGGATACGAACCTTGTTGTCCGCAGCGCGGTCCGACAGTGCGGAGCTGAGCGCCAGGCGGATCATCTTCTTGGGGGTGCGCTGGCCGTAGTCACGGGGCTTGGGGCCCATGGCCACGCCGCCGCCACGCCAATGCGGCGCACGGGTTGAACCCTGACGAGCACGACCGGTGCCCTTCTGACGCCATGGCTTGGCGCCACCACCGCTGACCTCAGCACGGGTCTTGGTGGAGTGGGTGCCCTGACGCTTTGCAGCGAGCTGGGCGGTAACGACCTGGTGCATGACCGGCACGTTCGGCTCGACGCCGAAGAGGTGGTCCGGACCGCTGACCGAACCAGCGGAACCGCCGGAGGCCGTGAGAACGTTGAAATCAGGCATCGTCGCCTCCGCTTTCTGCAGCCGCGGCCACAGGTTCCATCGGGGTGCTCTTGACGGCGTTACGGATGATCACCGTTGCGCCACGAGGACCCGGTACCGAACCCTTGACGAGGATGACACCTTCGCCAGCGTCGGCCTTGACGACCTTGAGGTTCTGGGTGGTCACACGCTCGGCGCCCATGCGTCCAGGCATCTTCTTGCCCTTGAACACACGGCTCGGCGTGGCGCACTGGCCAATGGCGCCAGGCTTGCGGTGCACGCGGTGGGCACCGTGGCTGGCGCGCTGGCCGGCGAAGTTGTGCCGCTTCATGGCGCCGGCGAAGCCTTTGCCCTTGCTCACCGCAGTGACATCGACAAGCTCGCCTTCGACCATGATCGCGGCGGTGATCTCGTCACCGACGGACATGTCACCGACGTCGTCGAGACGAAGCTCGACCAGCTTGGTGCCAGGCGCGACAGCGCCTTTGGCGAAATGGCCGGCCTCAGGGCTGGTCAAGCGGTGCGGTTTTTGTTCACCCCAGGTGACCTGCACGGCGCTGTAGCCGTCGATCTCGGGGGACTTGACCTGCACTACTCGACACGGCTCCACGGCAAGTGCCGTGACGGGGACGAGGCGGTTTTCCTCGTCCCATACCTGGGTCATGCCAATCTTGGTTCCAACAATCGCTTTGCTCGCCATTGGTCTTTCCGGAATCTCGATTGAGGGGGGCGTTCACGCAAACGCTCCGCCAGGCACAGGCCTGAGCGGAGCGAAGCTTCGGATGTGTGATCTGGTTCCCGGAGGCCTTGATCAACGTCGAAATAAAAGTCGAACAACGTTCGACCGGACCACGTGAGGCTAACGGGGTGAAATAGCGTTCCCCACCCCGTTGCGGCGCGGTTTCTTGGTTTCTGCCCGCGAATTCGCCGATTTAGGTCGTTTTCCGGGGACAAATCGTGCCCGGCGCGGTCTGTTGCGCTAGATCTCGCGCCAGGAGCGGAAGGCGAGGCCGACGAACGCGACGGCGGCGAGGGCCGAGCCGATTAGGCCGATCAAGCGCCAATCCATGCCGTCGTCGCGCTCGGTGGTGATGGTGACGGTGGCGTCTTCGATCGTTGAGCCTGGCGGTTCGGCGTCGGGATCGGACACGGTTTCGAGAATCTCGCCCGGAGTCGGGGTGGGCACCACGATGGTGACGGCCTCGTCGGCGTCGAGTTCGTTGTCGAGTTCGTCGTCGGGCACGGGCGTCAGTTCGGGGATCGGCGTGGCGGTTGCGGTCGGGACGGGCAGCGCTGCGATCGTTGGCGTCGGAACGGCGAGCACCTGAGGAGCTGTCGGCCCCGGGTCCGAGGCCGCCGTCGGTGCCGGTTCCGCAGGCGCTTCGACGGGGACGGGTGTCGGCTCAGGTGCTACTGGTTCGGGTGTTGGTTCGGCGGCGTCCGCTCCCCCATCGCCGGGCACCGACGCGTCGCTGGGGTCGGGATCGTCAACATTGGCGATGAAGTCACCGTCGATGTCGCTGTCACAAACATCGCCATCACCGTCGCCATCGATGTCGGATTGATCGGGGTTCGGGATGCGATCGCAGTTGTCGGGCGACGGGTCGGTGATGCCGTCACCGTCGACGTCGTTGTCGCAGGCATCGCCGTCGCCGTCGCCGTCGAGATCGATCTGGGTCGGATTTGCGATGCCATCACAGTTGTCGGGCTCAGGTTCGCCATGACCATCGCCGTCGGTGTCAACGATCGGTGGTTGGTAGACGGCGACGGGAGCATCGACGATGTTGTCGTCGACCTCGCGGGTCACGCCGCCATAGGTGCGAGTCACGCTCAGCCGGTACTGATGGATGCGGGCGTTCGTCCACAGGTTGTCGGGCGGGAAGTCGAGGCCGAGCGTGCCCGCAACGCCACTGTTCGAAGACACCCAGATCGCATCGGGAAGTGTGAAGCCGCCCGAGATTGCGGCTGCGGTGAGGTCCGTCATCACCGAACTCTGCGATCCGTACACACCGCTGAGATAGCCCTCGGCTTGCAACGCCTCGGTCCAGCCTTCGATATAGGCGATGACGGTGCGACCACAGCCCGGCCGATAACCCTCGATGTCGAGGTAGACGGGGGCCCCTTGCCCGATGCCGAGGCCTTGCATGCTGGAGATCGCATCGACACCGGCGGCACGCCCTTGTTCGCGAGCCGTGTCGCCGTCGCCGCTCATGTTGACGAAGCGGCCGATCGCGCACGACGCCGGGGCTTGGTGGCCGACATAGATCGGAATGATCCGCCATCCGTCGCCGAGGATCGAATCGATCCAGGCTGCGTTCAGGTTGTCTTGGTCTTTGTCCGCCCGGTTGTCCCAGTCTTCGTCAACCGGGATGTAGATGCCGACGCCGTCATAGGGCGAGGCGTCTTTCCAGATGGCCATCTGGCCGGTGGTCATGGCGGATTTGGCGTCGAACGCAGCGCCGATCGGCGCATCGGGGGGCGGGCCGGCGGTTTCGCCGGTGACCGTGAACGTTGCCGAGAACCCGGTCGTGCGACCGGATACGGCGACTTCCCAGACTTTGGCCTCGTCGCAGGACCATTTCATCTCGACGACGCCTTGGTCGTCGGCCTCGCGGGTCGAGAAGATCCCGTCGAGCCCGCCATTGATCTGCGGGGACCGGAAGTCGACATCTTCGCCAGCGGTGAACCCCTCGACGGTGCCCATGACTCGGGTGCCGCCGTCACAGACGAACGGGTCTTCGGTCAGGTCGATACGAAGCGTTTGGGCGCTGACTGCGGACGGGAAAACGACCGCCGCGACCGCCAGAAGCAGCAGGGTGAAGAAGGCAGAGCGGCCAACACGAACCACGGAATGCGACCGTACTGCACCGGCGGAGAGCGTCGGGGTCGCTCAGGCAACGGGACACGAACCCGGGCCGAGACGTGCGAAACCCCCGGCCGCTCCGAGGAGCGAACCGGGGGGTTCTTCAAAGGTTTTTGGACTGCCGTGCGGCGAGACCGTCGACCAGATTCAGGCTTGCTGAATCTTGATCTCGATGTCGACACCAGCGGGAAGATCGAGACGCTGGAGCGAATCGACCGTCTTTGGTGACGGCTCGAGGATGTCGAGCAGACGCTTGTGCACACGCATCTCGAAGTGCTCGCGGCTGTCCTTGTACTTGTGCGGGGACCGAATCACGGTGAACCGATGCTTACGCGTCGGCAGCGGGATCGGACCACGCACTTCAGCCTGCGTGCGCTTGACCGTTTCGACGATCTTCTTCGTCGACTGGTCAATCACCTCGTGGTCATATGCCTTGAGGCGGATGCGAATCTTTTGTGCGGCAGCCATGAAAGGTCCTTACTCCAGGATCTTCGTGACGGCGCCAGCACCAACGGTGCGGCCACCTTCACGAATGGCGAAGCGGAGGCCTTCGTCCATGGCGATTGGGTTGATCAGTTCAACAACCATCTGGGTGTTGTCGCCCGGCATGCACATTTCGGTGCCTTCCGGAAGGTTGATCTCGCCAGTGATGTCAGTCGTACGGAAGTAGAACTGTGGGCGGTAGTTCGAGAAGAAGGGCTTGTGACGGCCGCCTTCTTCCTGCGTGAGGACGTAGACCTCGGCGTCGAACTTGGTGTGCGGGGTGATGCTGCCGGGGGCGGCGAGCACCTGGCCACGCTGGACCTCTTCCTTGTCGACACCGCGGAGCAGGGCGCCGATGTTGTCGCCGGCCTGGCCCTCGTCGAGAAGCTTGCGGAACATCTCGACACCGGTGCAGGTGGTCTTCGAGGTCTCCTTGATACCGACGATTTCGATT
>CAZEMU010000072.1:0-9333 GCA_964513315.1 uncultured Acidimicrobiaceae bacterium
TCGACGCCGTTCGGTCCGTCGAGCACCATGGTCACCCCGTCGAGGGCCTTCTTGTCGCGGCTGAACAGTGCGAGCACTTCTTCGGCATCGGCGCCAGCGGGTACGTGGTCGACGAGCCCGTACTCGGCGACAACGCGGCGGTGTTCGGCCAAGTGGGCGTCGTCGATGCGGCCGAGCCGATGCGCGACTTCGCCGGCATAGATCACGCCGACCGCGACCGCTTCGCCGTGGCGCAAGTCAAAGCCACCTTGGATCTCGAGCGCGTGGGCGAGGGTGTGGCCGTAGTTCAGGATCGCTCGTCGGCCGCCTTCGCGTTCGTCGGCGGCAACGACTTCGGCCTTGATTCGCACGCATGCGGCGACTCGTTCGGGAAGCTCTTCGGCGTCGAGGCGCCCGCCACCCAAGAAGTGGTACTTGGCGAGTTCGCCCAGGCCGCTGCGGTACTCGCGCTCGGGCAAGGTCGCCAGCGACGCGGTGTCGCAGATCACGCCAGCTGGCTGCCAAAAGGCTCCGACGAGGTTCTTGCCTTCGGGGAGGTTTACCCCGGTCTTGCCACCAATCGCGGCATCGATCTGGCCGAGCAACGTCGTCGACACGTACACAGCGTCAATGCCTCGGTGATACACCGAGGCGGCGAAACCGGCCACGTCAGTCACCAGGCCTCCGCCGACGCCGACCACGACGTCGTTGCGGGTCATCCCCCACTCGGCAAAGCCACGACACAGCGTCTCGATCGTCGAAAGCGACTTGTGCGCCTCGCCCTCACCAATGGTGAAGATCCGCTGCTCGATACCGGTTTCGACCTGCACGGGAATCGAGTCCTGCGTGACGATGGCCGCCCGCTTGGCTTTCGCCGGAATGAGGGTGCCCAGTTCGTGGACGGCGCCATCGCCAACGATGACGTCGTAGCTACGGCCGTCGGCGAGCGGAACAGGAACGATGATCACGCCCCGAGGTTACCGAAGCTGCCCGAAGCAATGGCTCAGATTGCGTCGGCTACTGCGGTCTGCATCGCGTCGATCGGCGCATCGAGGCCAGTCCAATGCTCGAAGGCGACTGCGGCCTGGAAGACGAGCATCGACAGGCCGTTCTGGTGGCGCAGTCCTCGATCGGCTGCAGCGTGGAGCAACGGCGTTTCGGCCGGGTGGTAGATCAGATCGCTGACGACTGCATCGTCTCGCAGCACGCCCACATCGAACGGCACTTCATCTTCGTGGCCAGCCCCGGCCATGCCGAGTGGCGTGCCGTTGATGACCAGGTCGGCGTCGCTCAGCTCGGCGGCCGTGCCCACGCTTCCGCGGTCACCCGCATGCGCGGCTGCTTCGACGGCACGATCGGCATTGCGATTCACGACCACAACATGGTCAGCGTCTGCATCGACGAGGGCCCGCACGACCGCTCGTGCCGCTCCCCCGGCTCCGACCATCACGCAGCGCAGGCCGGAGACATCGACGCCGAGCTCCGCGCTCAGACCTCGCACATAGCCTTCGCCATCGGTGCTGTCGGCGGCGATCGAATCGCCCTGCCAGTAGATGCAATTACCCGACGCCAGGCCCTCAGCAGCGGGCGACACGACATCGCAGGCCGCCAGGACGTCGGTCTTGTGCGGCATCGTCACCGACATACCGAGCCACTCGAAGCGGCGCATGGCGTCAACCGCAGACGCAGCCTCGCCAGGAGCTACCGGGGTTGCCGTGTAGACCGCGTCGAATCCCGTCGCCGCGAACGCTGCGTTATGGATTGCTGGTGAGAACGAATGGCGCACGGGCGAACCGATGACCGTGGCGAGACGCGTGTGGCCGGTGATCATTGCAAAAGCCTGTGGTGCTTAGAAGACGCCGTTGGCGCGAGCTTCGGCGGCGGCCCGCTCGAACTCACTGAAGTCGTCGGTGAAGAAGTGACTGCCGTCGGTATCGACGAGCACGTACCACTTCCAGGTGCCCGGTTCAGGATTGAGCGCGGCATTGATCGAAGCGCGGCCCGGCGACGAGATTGGCGTCGGCGGCAGGCCAGGCACGATGCGGCTGTTGTACGGATCGGTCGAGTCGTCGAGCTGGCTCTGGAACAGCTCGGGGTTGTACCAGTCGAACTGGGTGCTCGGGTTGGCACAGATCGGGTCCTCGGCGCAGCGACGCAGGTGGACGCCATAGATTGTCGTGGCATCGATCCCGAGCGCTTCGCCGTCGACGAGGCGGTTGTAGATGACTCGGGCGATCTTGGCCCGGTCTTCGTCGAGCCGGGCTTCTTCCTCGATCATCGAGGCGACGATCAGCAGCTCGTACGGCGACAGCTGACGGCCGTTCTCGAGCGTCAGGCCTTGGTCGGCGCCGAGTTCGATGATGACCTGGTCCATCTGGTTGACGAGGCGCTGCACCATGGCCCGCTCGTTCGACGCTTCGTCTTCGCCGATCTGGTACGTCGCCGGGAACATCAGACCTTCGAGGCTGTCGACAGTCCGAGGCTGGAAGCGGCTGCGAATCTCGCCGCCATTAATGGCTTCGTTGAGCAGGTCGGCATCGAGCAATTCGAGATTGTCGAGCATGACGTTGCGCATGTCGCCGGTCCAGAGACCTTCGGGCAGCGTCAGACGTTTGAACACGGGCGGAAGCGGGCCAGCGTCGAGCACGTCGACAGCTTGATCGAGTGAGCTGTTGGCGCGGAACAGGTAGTCGCCGGCGCGGAAGTCGCCGACGTCGTTGTAGCGAATCCAGTACTGCGCAACGGTCGAGTTCGGGATCACGCCAGCCTCGGCCAAGATGCGCATGACGTCGCTGTCGCTTGCACCAGAAGGCACTTCAACAACGAGTGCGTCGCCTTGGGGGCCAGCAGGGTCGAGCTGAGCGTCGAGCCAGTTGCTGCCCGTGTTGAACAGGAACGCGCCGCCAAGCAGAACCAACACCACGATAAGCCCGATGCGGACGAAGAAGTTCGTGCGCCGCGGCAGACGCTCCCACTCTTCGGGGTCGTAGTACGGGTCGATGTACTTGGGCGACATCGGATCGAGCGACGGGTCATAGGGCGCACCAGGCGCGCCCGCGACCATCGGATCGAGAGGTCCGTTCGGGTCCCGGGTAGTGAGATCGGTCATTGGGGTTCGTCGCTTGGGGGGTCAGCGTGCTCGGTGTCGGCGTTCTTATGCGCCTGGCGATCCAGCCACGCTTGCAGCAGGATCGAGGCCGCGATCTTGTCGACGACCTTGCGTTGACTCCGGCTATCGAGGCCAGCGTCAGACATGATGCGTTCGGCAGAGATCGTGGTCAGGCGTTCATCGTAGGTCTCGACAGGTACCCGAAGGGCGGCACCCAAGGCTTCGGCCTCGCGACGGGCCTTGCGAGCGGCCGGCCCTTTGGAACCGTCAAGCGAAAGCGGCATACCGACGACGACCGCCGTGGCTTGCCAATCGTCGACGAGATCCGCAATGTCCTTGTGCAGACGCCCCGATCGCTGAATCACTGTCAGCGGGCTCGCGATGGTCCGGTCGGGATTGCTCAGGGCAATCCCGATCCGTTTGTCACCGAGATCGACCCCGATGACGCGACCTTCACTCACGATTACGCAGAGGCCGCTTGGCTGCTGGCTGCCTCGCGCGCGGTTTCAAGCGCAGCATCAAGGCCGTCGGCGTCCTTACCGCCGGCGACAGCCAGGTCTTGGCCCTTGCCGCCGCCGCCCTTGATGAGCTTGGCGGCATCGCCGATCAGGTTGCCGGCGTGGAACGGGCCGTCCTTGAGCGCAGCGGCGACAAGCGCGACGCCGCCACCGTCAGGAGCTGAGCCGAGCACGACAGCTTCGACGCCGTCGATGTCACGGATGGCGACTGCCAGGTCGCGCACGCCGTCTCGGTCGAGTCCTTCGACTCGTTCGACGACCACGCCGTCGACAGCCTTGGCGGCAAGGGTCGAGGCCTGTCCGACCGCGAGCTGGCGACGCAGGTCGCTGATCTCGTTTCGGAGCGACTTGATCTCGGCGGTGCGCTTGCGGGCACCGTCGACGACTTCGCCGACCGGCACACCGAGTTCGTTGGCCGCGCCAGCGAGTGCGCCGTTGACGGATCGCAGTTCGTCGAGCGGACCGGTACCGGTGACAGCTTCGACGCGCCGGATGTTCGAACCGATCGAGCTTTCACTCAGGATCTTGAGGGGGCCGATGTCGCCCAAGCGGCCGACGTGGGTGCCGCCGCAAAGCTCGACGCTGTTCGGACCAGCGGTCAGCACGCGCACGGTGTCGCCGTACTTGTCGCCGAAGAAGGCAATGGCGCCCTTGGCGGTGGCGTCGGCCATCGGCATCTCTTCGTGTGTCGTGTCGGGGTTGGCCAGAATCTCGGCTGCGACGAGGTCTTCGATTTCGGTCATCTGTTCGGGCGTCATCGATTCGTAGTGGCTGAAGTCGAACCGCAGCCGGTCGGGACCGACCCAGGAGCCCTGCTGCTTGACGTGATCGCCGAGCACTTCGCGCAGGGCGTGATGCAGCAAGTGGGTGCCGGTGTGGTTGCGCATGATGGAGCGTCGGCGGACCGCATCGATCGAGGCGGTCACCGTGTCGCCGACGTTCAGCACTGAAGCAGCTCCGTCGGCGTGATGAAGATGCAGGCCGGGCACGGCGTAGGTCGTGTCGGTGATGTCGACGGTGCCGCCAGGGCCCGTCAGCGTGCCGGTGTCGCCGATCTGGCCACCGGATTCGGCGTAGAACGGCGTGCGGTCGAGCACGACGCCTGCGTCGCTGACAGCCAGCACGGTGGCGGAGATTTCGTATTCGTCGCGGCCGACGAACTCGGTCGCTCCATTCGCATCGACGAGCGCAACGAAGTCGCTGACGTCGGCGCCGGTACCACTCTTCGAGGCGTGGTCGGCACGGCCGCGTTCACGCTGGGCTTCCATTTCGGCATCGAAGCCGTCCGTGTCGACTTCGACATCACGCTCGGCAGCGATCTCAGCCGTGACTTCGAGCGGGAAGCCATAGGTGTCGTGTAGGGCAAAGGCCGTTGTGCCAGCAAGCTTCTCGCCGCTGCCCAGTTCGTCAATGGCGCTGTCGAGCATGACCGAGCCGGACTTGAGCGTCTGGCGGAAGCTCTCTTCTTCGCGTTCGACGACGCCACGCACGAAGTCGTGGCTCTCCACGATCTCGGGGTAGTCCTCGCCCATCGTGTCGACGACCTCGTCGACCATCAGTGGCGTGATCAGATCGTTGGCGCCGAGCAGGTATGCGTGGCGGATTGCGCGACGCATGATGCGGCGCAGCACGTAGCCGCGTTCTTCGTTGCTCGGGAAGACGCCGTCGCTGATCAGGAACGTCATCGCCCGGCTGTGCTCGGCGAGAATCCGCACCGAGACGTCGCGGTTCTCGTCCTTGCCGTACACGTGGCCGGACAGGTCGCAGGCCTTGTCGACCAGGCGCTTCATCTCGTCGATCTCGAACACCGAGTCGACGCCCTGCAGCAGGGTCAGGATGCGTTCGAGACCAGCGCCGGTATCGATCGACGGTGCCGGCAGGAGCAGCTTCTCGCCGCTCTCTTGGGTGTCGTACTGCATGAACACGAGGTTCCAGAACTCAAGGAACCGGTCCTCACCGCCCGAGAGCGGGCCGCCGTCGGCGCCGAACGCAGCACCCTTGTCGATGAAGATCTCGCTGCACGGACCGTTCGGGCCCGTGTCGGCCATCTTCCAGTAGTTGTCCTCGTCGAGACGCTGGATCCGTTCGGGGCGCACGCCGACTTTGTCGCGCCAGATCTCTTCGGCTTCGTCGTCGCTCAGGTGGACGGTGACCCAGAGGTCTTCGGGGTCGAGGTTGAGCACCTCGGTGATGAACTCCCAGGCGAACGGAATGGCGTCTTCTTTGAAGTAGTCGCCGAAGCTGAAGTTGCCCATCATCTCGAAGAACGTCAGGTGCCGCAGCGTGCGCCCGATCTCATCGAGGTCGTTGTGCTTGCCGCCGGCACGAGCGCACTTCTGCACGGTGACGGCTCGGTTGTACGGCGGGGTCTCTTCGCCGACGAAGTACGACTTGAACGGCACCATGCCGGCGACGGTGAACATGACCGTCGGGTCGTGCGGAATGAGGCTCGCGCTGTCGACGGCCGTGTGGCCCTTGTCGACGAAGAAATCCCTAAACGCTTTGCGGAGTTGGCGAGCTTCCATAAGGAGCGGAGTCTACGGGACACCACGTTGCGCTCACGAGCGTTTTGGGACTCAGTCCGCCGATGCCACAATCTGAGGCACGCCGTACGGATCCGTGCCGCCGGTATCCACATCTCTGCTGCCACACTTCATGGCGTGGACGAGGTCAGCTCGAGCGACAGCATCGAACGCGGTGTGAACGCGTTTCGGATCGCGTCCTGGAACGTCCACATGGGCCTACATAACGACGGCGGCCGCAACGACATCGTCACCGAATGCAAGAAGCTCGGCGCCGACATTCTGGTCCTCCAAGAAGCCTGGTGGTACGGCGAGGACGACAGCGACCTGGCCGACTCGGTCGCCGCAGCTCTGGGTGGCGAGCTCTACCGCTATACATCACCCACAACGATGCGTCGCTATCCCGCCCAATGGACGGTCGCCATCATCAGCACCTTGCCAGCGGAACGAATCGACGACACCGACATCCCGTCGATGTTCGGACGCGAACGCAAGATGCCTCGCATCCGACTCGCCGGAAGCGGCCTCGTCATCGCAGGCGCCCACCTCGACGGCATCCATGCCGCCCGGACCCGACCGAGGCTATGGCTTCGTCAACGCCGTGAGTTCCGCCGCCACGCGACCGAGAACGACATCATCGCGGGCGACCTCAACATGTGGAGCCCGGTGGTGAATCGCGACGCTCGACCGCTGCGCAACGCGATCAACGGCGCAACCTGGCCGGCACATCGACCGCACAGCCAGATCGATCACATCTTGGTCAGTGACCGCCTCGACGTGAGCGAGAGCCAGGTGCTCCCGAACATGGGCAGCGACCATCGGGCCGTCAGCGCCCTACTGCGTATCCGCCGGACCTAGGTCCCGGTCCATTCGGGCGGGCGCTTCTCCGCAAACGAGGCGAGTCCTTCTCGGGCATCATTCGTTCGGCCACCGACCAGGCGCATCGTCTCGCCGAAGCGGACCGCTTCGGTCCATCCCATGTTCGCGGTTCGGGTGCCGACCTCTTTCACGATCCGTGTGGCGAGCGGCGCCGACTTCACCAGTCGAGCAGCCAGGTCGTTCGCTTCGTCCATCAGCGTGTCGTGTTCGACGACCTTCCAGACCAGGCCCATCTCTTTGGCCCGTTCAGCGTCGACCGGCTCGCCAATCAGGAGCAGCTCCATCGCATTGGCCCAGCCGAGGCGTTGCGGCATGCGGATCGAGCCGACGATGGTCGGGATCCCGATGCGAACCTCGGGATACGAGAACGTCGCCTTGTCGCTGGCGATCACGAAGTCGGCGAAGCTGACCCCGGTGAGGCCGTAGCCAACACACGCGCCGTTGACGGCTGCGATGACCGGCTTGAACAACTCAAGACCACTCTCGAACGAGTTGACGGTCGGCTTCTCCCAGTAGGTGCCGGCGAACGTGCCGGTTGCGCCCTTGCCGTCCTTGAGATCAGCGCCACCGCAGAACGCATCGCCCGCCCCCGTCATGATCGCAACCCAGGCGTCTTCGTCATCGCGGAACCGCAGCCATGCGGCGTTCAGGCCTTCGCGCATCGCCCCATTGATGGCGTTCTTCCGCTCGGGCCGGTTATAGGTGATGGTCACCACGTGGCCCTGCTTCTCGTACAGAACCGGTTCGTCACTCATCGGAAGTCCCCCTGGACATGTGCTCGATCGATGCCCGAGTCAAGCGGGCCAACCGACTCGGGGTCAAACCGCTCGCGCACCGAACGCAAAGAATGGCGTTCGCCCCTTCGATCTGTTTCCATAGCGACGGTGAGTTCTCACGGCGACGCCGCCATTGCGGTTCGAGTACTTGGCGCCGTGTCGGTCGTTCGCGATCAGGCGGATCGACCGCTGCGTGGCCAGGCAGCGCAGGCCCTCGTGCTGCTGGTTGCCGAGTACCCGCAGCGGGTCGACGTCGCCATGATCACCGAGATGCTCTGGCCAGGGTCTGAACCTCGCGACGTGCGCCCGAATTTGCGGGTCCTCTTGCACAAATTGCGGTCCGAGCTCGGTTCAGTCGAGGCCGTCGCGTCGGCCGATGACACGTGGCGACTTGCCGTCGAAGCGGACTCCATAGACAGCGTGCAGTTCGAGTCCGCCGCTACTGAGGCCAATTCGCTCGATCTCGCGTCGCTCGACGCTGCGCTCTCGTTGTGGCGAGGCGACACCGCCGGCGGATCGACCATCGACGAGCTTCGCGGCTGGCAGACCCGCCTGGAGACGCTGCGGCTCGACACCGAGGAGCGGCGTCTCGATGCCATGCTCGAGCGCGGGCGAGCTGACGCCGTCGCAGCCGAAGCTCGCATCCTCGCCGACGCCCAGCCGTACCGCGAGCGGCGCTGGGAGCTCCTGGTCTTGGCGTTGTACCGCTCCGGACGCCAGCGCGAAGCACTCGACGCGGCCCGCGAGGTTGCCGCATTGTTGCGCACTGATCTTGGCATCGAGCCCGGGCCAGGGCTGCGAGAGCTCGAGTTCGACGTGTTGCGCCAAGCTGCACACCTCGAGCTGCCCCGCCACCACGACGATGCGGACATCGGACCGCAGCTCCTACCCGCGGGCGTACCCGGCGGCCTGATCGGGCGCGTCGACGAGCGCGCCCGAGTCCACGAGCTGCTCCAGCAACACTCCGTCGTGACGATCACGGGGGCAGGCGGCATGGGCAAGACGGCGCTTGCGGTCGCGGTCGCCCAGGACCTGGCCGACGACGGCACAACGACAGAAGCGCCTTGGTGGTGCGACCTATCGAATGCGACCGCCGAGGATGTTGCGTTCCGCATCGGCGTCGCCGTTGGCGTCCGCAGCGGCACGCGCAACCCGGCCGAGTTGGCTGAGCTCCTACGCCATCGCAGCACGACCGCGGTGGTGCTCGACAATTGTGAGCACGTCGCCGAGAGCGTCCGCGCCACGGTCGATGCGATTTGTGCCGCACCGAACGTCACTGTTTTGGCGACCTCGCGAGGGCCGCTGCGGGCGGTCGGTGAACACGTCGTGCAGCTCGGTGCGCTCCAGCTCGGCGACGAGGCAACCGAGCTCTTCGGGCGTATCGCCAGCGCCGTTGGCCCAACTGAAACCCCGTACGACCCTGAACTTGTTGCCACGATTTGCGAGAAGCTCGATGGCCTTCCGTTGGCCATCGCCTTGGCAGCCTCGAGGATCCGGTCCTTCTCGATCGAAGAGATCGCCGAGCGACTTGACCGGTTGCTGCATCCTCG
>CAZEMU010000072.1:9433-16787 GCA_964513315.1 uncultured Acidimicrobiaceae bacterium
GAGAATCTGGCCGGTGCCCACGACTGGGCCCTTTCGAGTGGTCGGCTCGACGATGACCTGCGGCTCTATCGTCCGTTGACGATCGCTCACCTCTACGACCGACCAGAGCCCTTTCGTTGGGCCGCCGAGGCGCTCGCCATGGACGGCATTGAGGAATGTGACCGCTACGGCGAAGCACTCCACGCGGCGTGGTACGGCGCACTCGCCAACGACCTCGATCTCGATACCGCCGGAGCGCTCATTGCCAAGCTCGTGGCCATCGATTCCAACGATGTTGCGTTCGACCTCAGCCTGCTCGCCCAGGCACTTCATGCGCTGCTCGTCGAACGCGACCACGCCCGAGCATCAGAGATGTTCGAGCTCGCGCCCCAAGACGACCCGTACGTCCGCTACGTCACCGCAACCGTCGGTGGGACGGTTCGGTTCTTACAGGCCCAGCGCGAAGGGGCAGATGTCTCGAGTCACCTCGCCTCGACCATCGCGACGCTCGAGGGCTGCCTCGCGTGGGCTCGATCGATCGGCGCAACCAACTTCGAAGCCGGGGTGCACGAACGGCTCGCCGAGTGCATGCTCGGAAGCGCTCCGGTCGAGCAGGCACGGGGCTTAGCTGAACAGGCACATCGTCTCGGTGTCGATCAGGCCATGGGCCATGTCGAAGCCCAGTCCGCATTTCAACTGGTTCGCTGCGACCTCTTCGCCGGAGGGCCCAGCGCGACCGTCGCCAGCCAGCTCGCTTCAGTACTCGAACGAGGCGTGCAAACCTCGGCGCAAGCTCGGCTCCGGTGGCAGCTCGGCGCGGCCGTCGACCTTCTTGCCGCCCACGGGGCTCGGGATGCCGCCGCGGACGCCCATGCGTTCAGTGGTTTCGTCCACCTGCCGCCCCCGCTGGCTCCGTTGAGCGACGACGAGATCGCAGACGGCCTGGCCCGGGCTGCAGCGTCGTCGTTGCTCGACGTCGCCGCCGACACGGCTCGAGCTTTGCGCTCGCTGAGTGCCGAAGTCAGATCAAGCGGCGGTGTGCGGCCCAGCGGGTGAGCTCATTGCGGTTCGATAACTGCAGCTTGCGCAGCACCGACGACGCGTGCGTCTCAACCGTCTTGACCGAGATCGTCAGACGAGCGGCCACGTCTTTGTACGTGTAGCCGCGGGCGAGTAGACGCAGAACCTCTTGTTCACGGTTCGTGAGCAGATCCAGTTCTGGATCGACTTCAGCAACCGTCATCTGACCGGCGAACGCGTCGAGCACGAAGCCAGCAAGCCGAGGCGAGAAGACGGCGTCGCCCGCTGCGATACGAGTGATCGCATCGATCAGATCGTCGGACGCAATGGCTTTGGTGACGTAGCCGCGAGCACCTGCACGAATCACGGCGATGACATCTTCGGCCGCGTCGCTCACCGACAGCGCAAGGAAGCACGTCTCGACCTCGGCAGCCTTGACGCCCTCGATGACCGCTGGCCCGTCGCCGCCGGGCAAGTGCACATCGAGCAGGACGACATCGGGCTTGAGCGCCGTGATGACATCGATCGCGCCGTCGACATCGTCAGCCTCGCCCACGACCTGCACGGCATCGCCGATCTCGCTCTTCACTCCGGCTCGCACCAGGCTGTGATCGTCGACGAGAACAACACGGATCATTTGACGCTCGTTTCAGAATCGTTCGACGGGGACATCAGCAACCTCGGGGCCCACCGTAAGCGGCAGGGTCAGCTCGACTTCGGTTCCGGCACCTGGGCGGCTGAAAATGACGGCCGTGCCACCGTGGCGTTCCATGCGACCGCGGATCGAGTCCCGGATGCCGGCGCGGTCCTGCTCGATCTCGTCCGGATCGAAACCCGTGCCTTGATCGCGGACGAAGACTTCGACCTGATCGTCACGGATCTCGGCGAAGACGTCGATTCTTGGGCTTCCGGAGTGACGGGCTGCGTTCGTGGCTGCCTCGCGGCTCGCGCCAAGGATCGGTTCGATCTCAACGTCGGCCGGGCGATCCCCGACGACGATGACTTCGATCGGGACTTCGTGCAGGTCTTCAACTCCAGCCATTGCGGCCTCGAGGGTCATGCGAAACCCGAGCGACTCGCGACCGCTCTTATCTTCGAAGAGCCAGGTGCGGAGTTCGCGTTCTTGACGGCGGGCCAGGTTGACGACGCCGATGTCATCGGAGCGCTTCTGGATCAGCGCCAAGGTCTGCAGCACCGAGTCGTGTAGGTGCGCTGCCATCTCGGCCCGTTCCTCGGACCGGATACGCAATCGCCGCTCCGAGAGGAGTTCGTTGGCAAGTCGGCTCAGCAGCGGCGCCAAGAGCACGGCGGCGCCAGCGACGACCAGGCCGGCGATGATCACGCTTCGCAGGGCTTGCCACAGGCTGAAGTTGAGTGCGACTGCGGCGACGACACCTGCGAGCAGGAGCGCCAGGCCAGCAGCGAGTCGCACCTGCACATTGCGACTATCGGAGACGTCGGTGAGCGTGCGGGGATCGATCTGACCTCGATCGAAGGCAATGGCGAACGCCGCTCCGACCAGCGCAACGGGCCAAACCAGCGCGGGTTGGAACGCACCGTCGAAGACGGTTGTAAGCAGCAGCAGCCCGAGTGCAACAGCGTTGAAGCCGATGTGGCGGTTTCGGGCCGACAGCGCTTTGGCTCGGGGCACATACGACTCGATCGCCACGCCGCGTTGACGCATGATCAACCATGCCAACGCGTACAGCCCGACGCCCCAACCGCCAGCGATGGCAAGCACGACGAACGACACCCGGACATAGACGGCGTCGATGCCGACTTCGCGGCTGAGGCCGGCAGCCACGCCGAGGACGAGACCTTCATCGGGGTGCACCGGTGGCACCTGCCAGACATCGAGCGAATGCGCGCTCGACGCCCCTGAACGGGACGAAGCCGCCGGCGGCGGTGCAGGTGCTGTCGAGGTCACAGCCTCCATGGTGGCATGATCGACACACACTTCCCGTCGGGGATGCCCCTGAGATGACCCTGATTCGCCAGGGCCGCATCAGGGGACGTTCGGGGAAGGCCCCGATACCGCTGCCGCCGGCAGTGCTTCACGATGATGCCATGACCGAACACAACCCCCCAGACGAGCCCGAAGAGCCAAGCACCCCCGACGCGGATCTCGTCACCAACGAAACCGTCGGGTCCGACACCGAATCCGCATTCGCTGCTAATCCCGCACACCAACCACCGCCTCATCAGCCGCCTCCCCCCAACCAGCCACCGCCGTATGCCCAAGGCCCCTACGCCCAGGGCCCGAACCCGTATGGCCCGCCAGCCGAGCGGCGCCTGTTCCGCTCCCGCAATGACCGCAAGCTCGCCGGCGTCGCAGGCGGCATCGCCCGGTACCTCGGCGTTGACCCAACCGTGGTTCGCATCGTCTTCGTCGTCCTTGCGCTGACGGGGACAAGCATCCTCGTCTACCTGGCGGCCTGGATCCTGATGCCGGAGCACCCATCCGGTCAGCCTGAGCCCGTCTGGCGTGAGCGTGCGACTGACCGCAACCTCGCAATCGCCGTCGGGCTTGCCTCACTTGGTCTTGCGGTCGCCATCCTCAACGAAAGCTGGCTCGTCCTCGCGATCGTTCTGATCGCCGGCGGCATCTGGCTCCTCAGCGAGCAGCCGCTTGCGGCGACATCGGACTCGGTCTCCCCTGTCCCACCTCGACCCGCGACCGCCGGCTCCGATGACGACGCGGCCGCGCCGGCCTATGCAGACGCACAGTTTGCCTATGCCTCGACTGCGCCAGCCTCTGGGAACGCAGGCGGTTGGGGTTGGGAAGCACCGCCACCGCCTCCCGGACCGAGCGATGCGATCCCTGCCGCACCTCGGCGCAACCGTGGACCACAGCGCATCACGCGGGGCGTCCTGTCCCTCCTTGCGATCCTTGCCGCCGTCGGCATCGCCGCCTCGGCAGGCGACTGGTGGAACGTCAGCGGCACCCGCATGCTGGGCATCGCGATCCTGATCATCGGCGTCGGCGTGCTCGCCGGTGCCATCACTCGGGCTGGCGCCCGCGGCCTGATCCCCCTTGGCATTCTCGCTGTCATCCTGTTGATCCCCGTCACGGCCGTCGACGGGCTTGTCGACGACGGCGTCGGCTCGACCACCTTCCGGCCGCTGACCCTGGCCGAGCTGGACGACACCTACGCCCACGGCATTGGCGAACTCATCGTTGACCTCTCCCGCCTCGACCTCGATGGCGAGACCCGAGACCTCGACATCGATCTGGGAATCGGCGAGCTCACGCTTCTGCTCCCCGACGAGGTCGGCGGCACGCTGGAGATCGAGAACATAGCCGGCGAGATCATCGTGAACCTGCCGGGTGGTGGCAATGACTTCTCGTCGGAAGGAATCAACCAGATCCCTCAGGTGATTCGCCTACCTGGCGATCGAGGAACCTTGGTCCTTGACGTCGAGGTCGACCTCGGCCTGCTCGAAGTTCGGGGCAACTAATGCGAGCCGCTCAAGCAATCATTGGTGCTGCACTCGTCATCATCGGAGCGTTCGCGATCGCCGACCGGAGCACCGGCGGGGGCGTCTGGTGGCTTGTCGCCGGGTTGGCCGCTGCAGCCGGCGTCGCTGGCCTTGCCAGCGCATCACGACCCGACGACCTGCGCTAGCCGCCGCTACTCGCCTGTCAGCTCTCGGCCCGTCAGCTCTCGGCACTGCCGGGTTGCTGGCGGGCTTTGTAGTTCTTGGCGACGGCTCGGCCTTCGCGGACGAGCACCTGGGCATCACCAGCCGCTCGCTTCGCCCGAGCGACGGCTTGGTCCCGCACACCCTCGGGCGTGAAACGGCGCAGCTGCTCTTGGACGCGGCGCCGAGCCCAAACGGTGCCGGCGGCACCCGTGGCGGCGCCGCTGCTAAACCAGAAAAGTCGCTTGAACACAGTGCCCCGAGACTAGAGCAAATTTCGGACTCCGCTAGTCCTTGCCATGACGCCAACGATGGATCTGGTTCATCCGGTCGGCGATCTCGGATTCGTCGCCCAGACGGGACGGTTCGTAGAACCGCTGATCCGCTACTTCCGCAGGCAAATACTGTTGGTCGACCCAACCACGAGGGTCGTCGTGGGGGTACCGGTAACCCTCGCCATGGCCGAGCGATGCGGCGCCCTGATAGTGCGCATCACGCAAGTGCGTGCCGACTTCGCCACCCGCAGTACGTGCCGCGGTCTGGGCCTTGTTGATCGCTGCGTAGGCCCGGTTCGACTTGGGCGCAGTCGCCAGATACACGGTTGCGTGCGACAGGTTGATCCGAGCCTCGGGAAGCCCGACGAACTCGACCGCATGCGCAGCCGCCGACGCAATCAAGAGCGCCTGCGAGTCGGCCATGCCGATGTCCTCGCTGGCGTGCACCATCAAACGGCGAGCGATGAACCGAGGATCTTCGCCAGCCTCGAGCATGCGGGCGAGCCAATAGACGGCCGCATCGGGGTCGCTGCCGCGGATCGATTTGATGAAAGCCGAGATCGTGTCGTAGTGCTCGTCTCGCCCGTAGCGAAACGCCTTGACGTTGAGTGCGGCCTCGACATCTTCGTTCTCGACATAGATCGGGCCGCCATCAGCTCTTGCCGCAGCCAGCGCAACCGCGACCTCGAGTGCTGTCAGCGACTGGCGGCCGTCTCCGCCGACACGAGCGACCAAGTGATCCATCGCATCAGGGTCTGCGGTCGCACCCTCGACCTCGAGCCCTCGGGTGAGGAGCTGGCCGATGGCCTCGTCGTCGAGCGGTTCGAGCCGGAACAGGGTGGAGCGGGACAGCAAGGGCGCATTGACCTCGAAGTACGGGTTCTCGGTGGTCGCCCCGATCAGTGTGATCAGGCCGTTCTCAACGGCAGGAAGCAGCGAGTCTTGTTGGGCCTTGTTGAAGCGGTGCACCTCGTCGAGGAACAAGATCGTGGGCTGGCCACGTTCGCCCAAGCGCTGGCGGGCCTTGGCAATCTCTTCGCGAACGTCTTTGACGGTCGCCGTGACCGCACTGAGCTGCACGAACTGCTTGGACGTCGAACGAGCGACGACACGCGCCAGCGTCGTCTTGCCGGTGCCCGCCGGGCCCCACAACACCACCGAGGAGAGACGGTCGGCCTCGATGAGGCTGCGCAGCGGCTTACCGGGCCCCAGGAGGTGCTTCTGGCCAACGATGTCGTCGAGACGGATCGGCCGCATACGAGCCGCGAGGGGTTGGCGTCGCTCAAGCCGTTCCTCGGCCGCGGCAGCGAAGAGATCACTCACCCGCTCATTCTGACCTATCGGTGCGACAGGTCAGTTCATGGGCCACGTATCGCCGATCCGATACCCCAACGGCCACGGGTCGGACGGGTCGAGCTCGTAGGTATAACGCCCGGTCCGCCATGCGGTTCCCGAGATGAGTGGCACGATCGCGGCGTGATCGCCGATCGTCGTTTCGGTTTCGATCTGGCCGACGAATTCGCTGTCGATAATCGAGCGCATGCGCAGCACATTGCCGACCGAAGCCAGTCCTTTGGCATGGAGCAGCGCCAGACGAGCGGACACACCGGTCCCTGTTGGTGACCGGTCGAGCTTGCCGGGATCGATCACGACGGTGTTGCGCATCGCGAACTCGCCATCGCCGAGCGCCTCGAGCAGCCCGGCAATCTGGCAGAACGAGAAGTCGGGCCAGTCGAGCGTCGGGTGCTCGAACTGCATCTGCTCATTCGCAGCAGTGCGGATGCGTTGGCCGAGCTCGGCCAGGGCTCGTCCGTTCTCGGGCACGAGCTCGATGCCAAGATCGGCTGCGTCGACCATCACGAAGCTGTCGCCGCCCCACGCCGTGTCGACTCGCAGCGTTCCAATCCCCGGCACATCGAGCTGCACGTCGCGTTCGGCCGCGAACGCAGCCACGTTGCGCACGGTCACCTGCTCGACCTTGCCGTCACGGCACTGCGCCGTTGCCTCGACCAAGCCTGCGGGCGCTTCGAGCATGACGGTCGTTACTGGCTCGACCATCTCGACGATGCCGAGTTCGAGCACCACGGTCGCCACGCAAATCGAGTTCGAGCCCGACATAGGTGGCGTGAACATCGGCTCCATGATGATGAAGCCGATATCAGCATCCGGGTGCTTGGCCGGGACCAGCAGGTTGACGTGCTTGAACACGCCGCCACGCGGTTCGTTGAGCAGGAACCGCCGCAAGGTCTGGTCCTGGTCGATCCACCGTGACTGCTCCCAAACGGTGTTGCCGGGTGGCGGTTCGACGCCGCTGATGATCACGTCGCCGATCTCCCCGGCAGCGTGGCAGCCAATGACTTCGATCGGACCTTGCACGTGGCTCATAGGGCGAGCGTGAAGAACCGGCTGAACGGGTCTTCGACATAGTCGGCGAACGG
>CAZEMU010000072.1:16887-20652 GCA_964513315.1 uncultured Acidimicrobiaceae bacterium
TCCCAGATCGACCAAAAGGTCACATCGGGACGACGCAGCCCATCGATGTCGAGGAAATGGGTGCTTCCTTCGGGCGAGCTGTCGAGCATGTGCTGCATGTGCAGTTCCAGCAGCGCTCGGATCTCGTCTCCCTGAAGATCGTCTTCGGCGATACGCCAGTCAGTCACTCCCCCATGATGACCTGCCGCTACCGTCGCCGCGTGCCATCGCTGTGCCTGCTCGGACACGACCATCAGGTCTACGGATCGGTCGCTGCGCATTCGATCACCGAGCGGGTCGCTGCAGCGATGAGTATCGGAGCCGACTCCGACTCACCGAGTCTCGTGTTCAAGGACGACCCCGACACCTTGAACGAGGACGCGCTGTGTGTGGTGACCGACGGGGCTCGCACGGGTATCGCAGTGGCCGACGCCCATTTCGGGCCCGAGTCGAGTCACCGTTTGATCGAGCGGCTGCACGAGCGCTGGGTCGATGGGCTACCCGCCAGCAGCGACGAGCTGTTGCTGCTCCTCGCGGCGATTGGCGAGCCAGCAATGACTGGTTCCGAGACCGCGCTGTTGGCCGCAGTGCACGACGGCGACAGCGGCGTTGGGTTCGGCTGGTCGATAGGCGACGCCTCGTTGGTGATTGTTGGAGCCGGTCACGACGCCACGCCCCGGAATCCCCGGAACCACAGCTACGTGAGCGCATCGGGCGACGACGCGGTGCCCATCGCGTTCTCGTTCAAAACGCAGCCCGGCGACATGGTGTTGGCGTTCACCGACGGCGTCGACGAATGCCACTATCGGCACCCTGAGACGTCACTGCGTCCGCATCACATCACCGAGATCGTGCAGGCTTCCGGCAACGATCCCAGACGGGTGGTTGCAGACCTCACACAGCGAGCGCTCGACGGCGTCGACGGGCACCCCGGAGGCCAAGACAACATCGCGATCGTCGCCGTTCGTTGTTAGCGAGCAACGTCGATCGAGCGGGCGACCAGATTCTCGAGCCGTTCTTGTCGGCCTGAGGCACGACTGGTGTCGGGTGTGTTCTCGGCGCGGTCGCGTAGGCCAGCCAGCGTGACGTTGCCTTCGAGAATCGACTGACCGAGCTCGCCCGACCAGTCGGCGTACCGTTCGGCGACGACCGACGACAGCGCTTCGGACTCGATCAGGTCGGCGGCGCAGATCAATGCATGCGCCATTGTGTCCATGCCGCCGATGTGGGCGTGGAACAGGTCGTCACGAGCAATGGACTGGCGGCGCAGCTTGGCGTCGAAGTTGAGGCCGCCGGTTGTGAAGCCGCCGCCCTTGAGGATCTCGTACATGCCGAGCGTCATCTGTTCGACCGAGACGGGGAATCGGTCGACGTCCCAGCCGAGCCGGTCGTCGCCGGCGTTCGCATCGATCGAGCCGAAGATGCCTGCCGAGAAAGCCGCAGCGATCTCGTGGGCGAAGTCGTGCCCGGCAAGCGTTGCGTGGTTGACCTCGATGTTGACGTGCACTTCGCCGACCAGATCATGGCGCTCGATGAACGCATGGCAGGCGGCCACGTCGAAGTCGTACTGGTGCTTCGTCGGCTCAAACGGCTTCGGCTCGAGCAGGATCGCGCCCTCGAACCCGATGGCGTGCTTGTGCTCGACGACAAGCCTGAGGAAGCTGGCCATTTGTTCCAGCTCCCGCGTCATGTCCGTGTTGAGCAGGGTCTCGTATCCCTCGCGGCCGCCCCACAGCACATAGTTCTGGCCACCAAGGCGGTGCGTCGCGTCGAGCGCTTCGCACACTTGAGCCGCGCCCCGAGCAAACACCTCGGGGTCCGGGTTCGTGGCGGCGCCCGCTTGGTAGCGAGGATGCGAGAACAGGTTGGCGGTCCCCCACAGCAGCTCGACACCGGTGCGTTCCATGTGCATCCCGGCGATGTCCACCATGCGGCGCAACATGTCGCGGTCCTCAGCAAAGTTGCCGCTCGTCGGAGCAATGTCGACGTCGTGGAAGCAGAAGAACGGCACGCCGAGCTTCTCGAAGAACTCGAATGCGGCCGCCATCTTCTGCTCGGCTGCCTCGCCCGGATCCGCGGCAGCGTTGATCCATGGCCGGTCGAGGGTGCCGGCGCCGAAGATGTCGAAACCGTCCCAGGCGAAGCTGTGCCAATACGCCGCAGCGAAGCGCAGATGGTCTCGCATTGGCTTGCCGAGGACGACCCGATCGGCGTCGTACCAGCGGAACGCCAGCGGGTTCGTTGACGCTGGCCCCTCGTAGCGAATCGGTTCAGCGACCGAGGTGAAGAACTCCGACATGCCTACTCCTTGCATTATGTCCACGTTCTGGACAAATATGTCGAGGCACACCTTCACCCACAATCCGGGCGGTGTCAACAGCCAGCCGGAGATTTCGCACCTTGCCCACACTGACCCTGCCCACACTGACCCTGCCCGCGCACCTGCCTTGACGGGGGACACCGCCGTGCCGTCTACTACCGACATGCCAGCGAGGGCGAACGGGACGTCATCGTCGGGCGTGCGCAACGCGACCGTTCGTCAGCAGAACCTGGCGACCGTCCTGCGGCTGCTCCATCTCGATGGGCCCCTGTCTCGTTCGGCGATCGTGCAGCACACGGGCCTGACCCGCACCGCCGTCGGCACGCTGGCGACGGACCTGGTCGAGCTTGGGATGGTCGAGGAGCGAGACCCGCCGCCGAAGGGCGCTCGAGGCCGCCCCTCCCCTGTCGTGCACCCCCTAGCCGAGCAGAACATCGTGGTCGGTCTCGACCTGATGGTCGACTCGATCGGCGCCGTTGTCAGCGGGCTTGGCGGCAGCGTGCTTCGATCTGAGCGGCGTGACCGAGGGCGGGCGTCGAACGACCCCGAGGCGAGCGTCTCTGACGCGCTCACGCTCGTCGACCGCATGACTGGCGATCTTCGACCTTCACGTCGGCTCGGCATCGGTGTTGCCGTGCCCGGACTCGTCGCCGAGCCCTCGCAACAGCTCGTGCTGGCTCCCAACCTCGGATGGAGCGATGTCGACATTGCAGGACTCGTTCGAGACCGAATCGGTGCCGAAACGCTCGTCACGGTTGCGAACGAAGCCGATCTCGGAGCAGTCGCGGAGAGCCGGCGCGGGGATGTCGCAGGTACCGGGCACGTCCTCTTCGTGTCCGGAGAGGTCGGCGTCGGTGGCGGCGTGATTTCGGACGGACGCCTCGTCACCGGGACGAACGGTTTTGCGGGCGAGATCGGACACATCCCCGTCAACCCGACCGGCGAACGATGCAGTTGTGGAGCGATCGGCTGCTTCGAAACCGAGCTCGGCGAGGCGGCACTTTTGCGAAGGGTCGGGTACGACGGGTCTGGTCGGGCCGAGGTCGACCGGCTCATCGCTCACGCCGAGGCTGGCGACGCCAGCGTCGCTGCTGCGCTCGACGAGCACGCTCGCTGGTTGGCATTCGGCCTGAGCGGCCCGCTCAATCTGCTCGACCTCGACCTGGTCGTGCTGGGCGGCCTGTTGGGTCGCATCTTCCCCCACATCGAGACGGCGCTCGAACGTGAACTTGCCGATCGTGCACTGATCGCGAACCGCACGACGCCGGTCGTCGCCGCTTCGCTCGGCGAGGACGCAGCTGCGATTGGCGCGGCCGAGTTCACGTGGGACCGGATCATCGCTGGCGTCGGCATGCGTCTCGGGACAGCGAACTAGCCAGCAAACAGCCGTTTCTGCATTGGCGCAGGGAAGCGGGGCCGCACCAGGGTGTCGCCAACTGCGGCTTCGAGTTCTGCGATCGCATCGT
>CAZEMU010000073.1:0-15216 GCA_964513315.1 uncultured Acidimicrobiaceae bacterium
TTCTTCTTCCGTCAGATGCGCGAGATGGTCGAAGGCGGCCACGTCTACATCGCCCAACCGCCGCTGTATTCGACCGAGGTCGGCAAGTCCAAGGTCTATCTCAAAGACGATCGCTTCAAAGAAGAGTTCGAGGCCGAGAACCCCAAGCACAACAACGATTTCGCTCGCCTCAAGGGTCTCGGCGAAATGGACGCGGGAGAGCTTTGGGAAACGACCATGGATCCTGAGAAGCGCACCCTGCTCCAGGTTTCGGTCGACCAGGCCACGATCGCCGACGAAATTTTCTCGACCCTGATGGGCGAGCACGTCGAGAGCCGCAAGAACTTCATCCAGACCAACGCCAAGGATGTCCGATTCCTCGACATCTAGTGCGTTGCCGTCCCTGCCCCGCCCGAGCTGCTGAAGACCCCACCGAGAGCAAAACATGAGTGATACCGACGAGCCGACTGGCGCCAACGACGAACCTACGGATCCCGAGGGAACCGACGGGGCTTCTGAGCCCGGCGCGGTGCTGACCAATGTCGAGCCGATCGCCATCCAGACCGAGATGGAGCAGTCGTTCCTCGACTACGCCATGTCGGTCATCGTGTCGCGAGCGCTGCCCGACGTTCGCGACGGCCTCAAGCCGGTGCACCGTCGCATCATCTGGTCGATGTTCGACGGTGGTATCCGTCCCGATCGCAGCCACGTCAAGTGCGCTCGTGTCGTCGGCGACGTCATGGGCAAGTACCACCCGCACGGTGACAGCGCGATCTACGAAGCGCTCGTCCGTATGGGCCAGACCTTTTCGCTGCGTCACCCGCTGATCGACCCGCACGGCAACTTCGGTTCGCCCAACGATCCGCCGGCTGCCATGCGTTACACCGAGTGCCGGTTGTCGACCTTGGCCATGCGTCTCGTCGATGGCATCGACGAGAACACCGTCGACTTCAGCGACAACTTCGATGGTTCCGAAGAAGAACCAGCCGTACTGCCGGCTCGCTTCCCGAACCTGTTGGTCAACGGCAGCCAGGGCATCGCCGTTGGTATGGCGACGAACATTCCGCCGCACAACTTGGGCGAAGTCGTCGATGCGACGCTGCACCTGATCCAGCACCCCGATGCTGAGATCGACGACCTCATGCAGTTCGTCAAGGGCCCCGATTTCCCGACGGGTGGTCTGGTGCTTGGCACCAAGGGCATCGATGACGCCTATCGCACCGGTCGTGGTTCGATCCGCATGCGTGCGGTCGCCGAGATCGTCGAGACCCGCACCGGCGGCAACCAGGTCGTTGTCACCGAGATTCCGTACCAGACCTCGGTTGAACAGATCGAGGAAAAGGCTGCGGCGATGGTCAACAGCGGACGCCTCGAAGGCATTCGCAAGATCCGGAACGAATCCGCCAAGGGCAAGACCCGCCTGGTGTTCGAGCTGCGTCGCGACGCCGTCCCCAAGGTCGTGTTGAACAACCTGTTCAAGTACACGCCGCTGCAGACGTCGTTCAGCGTCAACATGGTTGCGCTCGACGACGGCGTGCCTCGAACGATGAACCTGCGCGATGTGCTGGTCGCCTACGTGGCCCACCAGATCGAGGTCATCACTCGCCGCTCCCAGCATCGCTTGGACAAGGCCAAGGCGCGCGAACACATCGTCGAAGGTCTGATCCGGGCGATCGACATGATCGACGAGATCATCGCGACGATCCGTGCGTCCGACGATCGTGCCGCAGCTCGCGAAGCGCTGATGTCCGGCACGTTCGCGTTCAGCGAGATCCAGGCCAACCACATTCTTGACATGTCGCTCGTGAGCCTGACTCGACTCGGCGCCAGCCGCCTCGAAGAAGAACTCACCGCACTGCGCGAAACGATCGGTGACCTCGAAGACATCCTCGGCAACGAGCAACGGCTGCGCAATGTCATCAGCGAAGAGCTGACCGAGGTGCGCGACGACTACGCCAACGAGCGTCGCACCCAGCTGACGATCGATCCGGGCGAGTTCGACATCGAGGACCTCATCGATGACGAAGAGCTGATCTTCACCCTCACCGATGGCGGCTACGTCAAGACGACCCCGGCCGACGAGTTCCGCACCCAGGGCCGCGGTGGACGTGGCGTCAAGGGCGCCAAGCTCAAAGAAGGTGACCTCGTCGAGGTCATGATGCACACGACCGCGCACGCCTACATGCTGTTCTTCACGAACCAGGGCAAGGTCTACCAGCTACGCGCGCACGAGATTCCGGTTGGTAGTCGTAACTCGCGCGGCACCGCGATCGTGAACCTGCTGCAGCTTGATCCCGACGAGCGAGTGATGGCGGTCATCGATACCCGTGACTACGAGACGGTGCGCTACCTGCTCTTTGTCACGGCGGGCGGCATCGTCAAGAAGACGGCGTTCAGCGCCTACTCGAACATTCGCCAGAACGGTCTCCGTGCCGTGAACCTGCGCGAGGGCGACGAGCTTGTTCGTGTCGTGCCGATCAGCGGCGACTTCGATGTCTGTCTGGTGACCAGCGATGGTCAGCTGATGCGCTTCAACCCCGAAGAGGCTCGCGAGATGGGCCGTGTTGCGTCGGGCGTCAAGGGCGTCAAGCTCAAGTCCGAGTCCGCGTCGGTGGTGTCGTGTGCGGCGGCTCGCGACGATCACGAACTCTTGGTCGTGACGACCAACGGCTTGGGTAAGCGAACCGCGTTCGATGCGTTCGGTGCCAAGCACCGTGGCGGCATGGGCATGCGAGTCATGAAGCTGCGCGACGAGGGCGCCGAGATCGTGCGAGCGATGGCGGTGCTACCCGACGACGAGGTCATGTTGATCGCGTCGAACGGTGTGATCATCCGCACGCCAGTATCCGAGATCTCGCTCCAGGGACGCGATGCGTCAGGCGTTCGAGTCATGTCGGTGCCCGACGGCGAACGCGTTGTTGCCGTCACCTTGGTGCGTGAGCCCGAGGGCGATGACGACGAAGACGGCGAAGGCTCGAGTGAAGACGGTGCTGCCGCTGAAACCAGTGCCGATGCCACGGAGGCTTCGACCGATGACGTAGCTGAGGATGCAGCCACGAACGAAGAGGCCGGTGACGAAGAGGAGTGATCCTCGCGTCAGGCTCCACTGACACTGGCATCTGGGCCGCCACGAACATCTGAATTACTCGCTACGCGAGTTCGGCTTCCCCCGAAAACTCTCTTTGAAGGGGAACGCCATGTCGAACCCATCGTTGGGTCGCGACCCACGTGCCGAATCCGGCCAGATCGCAGTGCTGGCCGCGTTCGTGATCGGACTGATGGTCGCGGTCGCGGTTGGCATCGCGCTGGTTGGAGCTGCCATGGTCGATCGGACGGCGGCAACCGTTGCAGCCGATGCAGTTGCGCTTGCGGATGCCGTCGACCCGGCGGCGGCGTCGTCGTTGGCGGGTTGGTACCAGGAGCGCGGCTACGACGTCCGCTCGGGCAATGGCCACGCCGAAGCAGTCGGCGACGCGGCACAGGCGCGTTCGCAGGCGACCGCGGATCGTGAGCTGCGCGTCGCGCCGGTTGTGCGAGCAGTGGTGGCTCGCGCCGAGCAACTCCTCGGTCGCCAGCTGTCGGTGCTCACCGCTGAGGGCGTGTCAGTCACCTTCTCGTCCGCAAGCGCCCGCCAGTTCGACGCCGTCGCGGCCGAGCTCGGCATGTGTGCAACCGACCCCGATACGTTCATGCGGTGCTCGGTGACTGCGGGTTGAACACGGTGGCGCGAGCAACTAGGGAGCGATCCCTGCCGGGGTGCGCCCGTAGGGCGCCTATGGACGCCGTAGACTTGGCGACCGTGGCCGATGACGAGCTGACCCTCGATTCCGCAGACAAGAAGCCAACGCCATCGTCCGCGCCCGGAAACGGGACCGGCGACTCCAGCAATGGCGTCGACAACGACGATGGCACCGTTCCCCACGGCGCCGAAGACTTCTCGCTCGATGAGCAGACGCTCGGCCGTTCGGCCAGCGTGTTCGATTCGGGCGTCGACCTGCTGTCGCCAATGGCACCGCCGCAACCGGCGCCGCTCGCCCCTCAACCGCACGGGCAGCCCGAACCGAAGGCTGCGGCACCGATGAGCCAGCGCGAACGCCGCCGCCGGGTGCGACTCGAAGCCCGACGCGTGCGCCGCATCGTGCGTCACATCGAGCCATGGTCGGTGCTCAAGATCTCGGTCATCTTCTACATCTGCTTGTGGATGATCTTCCTGCTCGCCGGCGTCTTGCTGTGGAGCTTCGCCGAATCGTCCGGCACGCTCGAGAGCGTCGAAGAGCTCATCGAGTCCCTGTTCAGCCTCGAAGAAGAGAACGAGTTCTTCAGCGGCGGCACGATCTTCCAGAACTATGCGATCGGCACGGCCGTGCTCTCGATCGCCGGCATCGCCTTCAACGTGTTGCTGTGCGTCTTGTACAACCTGATTAGCGACCTGACCGGCGGCATGCGGATCACGGTCATCGAAGAAGAATCGGCCCGCTTTCAGCCTCCACGCCGCCGCCGTCGCTGATTCCTAAATCGTTGTTGTCGTCTGCGGTCGCCCCGCTACGATGACGCAGCACCTCGGGCCTATAGCTCAGTCGGTTAGAGCGCACCCCTGATAAGGGTGAGGTCGCTGGTTCGACTCCAGCTAGGCCCACGTCGTACCGCTTCGGCGGCATAAGCAACGAGGTGAAAGCAACTCCCGGTCTTCCGGGGGTTGTTTGCTTTTTGGCCAGATCGCCCCGAGGTACGGGACCGCCAGGTCTGGCGCTCGGCGCGCCCTCTAAGCTGTCGTCCATGTTCACGATGCTGCGACGGGCGGTCTTCGGCGCAGCCATTGCGGCCCTAACCGGTGCGATTCTCCGGATCTTTGGCGGCGACGGCGCCCCACCACAGCGCGGCGGCTGGCGTGAACTCGCCCCCGACGAGCTGGACTGACGATGCGGGTCGCCGTGCTCGGCGCGGGTTTGGTCGGCCAGCGAGCCGCTCGTGTGCTGCGTGACCTCGGGTCCGAGGTCACGCTCTTTTCTCGGGATCGCCCGGTCGCATCAATCGTCGGCGTCGAAACCATCACCGGGTTCGATCCAGCAACGCTGACTGCGGATCTTGCGATCTTGGCGACCGAGTCAATGCATCAAGTGCAGGTCGCGGAACGTCTTGTGCGCCGCGGCATCGCCGTCGTGTCGACAGCCGATCGGCCGCTGGCGGTACGCACGTTGTGGACGCTCGACGCGCTGGCCCAAGAACATGGGGTACCTGTCGTCGTCGGCGCGGGGTGCGCTCCGGGCTTGTCAACACTGATGGTGGCCAAGCTCGCCGAAGGGTTCGAACAGGTCGATGCCATCACGACTGCCCGGTTCGGCACCGGTGGGCCGACGTGTGCTCGCGAGCATCACCGGTCCATGGCCGCTGGCGCTTGGGAAGTCAACGACACGACGGGCCGCTGGGCTCGAGGCGGGTCCGGCCGAACGCTGGTCTGGTTCCCTGAGCCAGCAGGCCCCCAAGATTGCTACCGAGCGGGCCTGTCTGAGCCGTTCCTTTTGCAGCAGGCGTTTCCGCACGCCCGACGAATCCAGAGCGTCCAAGCCGCAACGCGCCGTGATCGAGCGACGGCTCGGTTGCCGATGCTTCGACCACCGCACGCCGAAGGGCTCGTCGGCGCCGTCTGGGTCGAGGTGCGTGGCACCACCACCGAGGGTGCGGTCGATCATCGCGTGATGGCCGCTCGGGCGCCCCAGGCGACCGCTGCCGCGGTGGTGTCAGCCTTGGTTGGTCATGATCTGGTCACCCGGACATCGACTTTTGAAGGAACGCGGTCGGTCCTTTGGTCAAATGACGCCCCCAATGTGTTGCGACGCCTGCCGAACGACGTGACACTTTGGGCCCACACCAGCGAGACGGGGGGATCACCCCTGTCAAAAGGCCCGGTGCAGGCAGCCAGAAAATGGCGGATCGGCCGCGAATTCAGCCAAAACCGGCCGAATCAAGAGCGTCACGCTGGGCGAACAGGCATATTTGCCTAAAGTCAAGGCGTGGTTGACCGATTACTCTCTGTGAGTGGCGGTCCGTATGCATGGAGTGACGGGCCGGGGATGCCACCTAGAGAGGAACACGGCGTGAGCGAAGAACTCGAGGCCGAGACAACCGAGTCAGAGACAATCGAAACAACGCTGTCGCCTGAGGAAATCAATGACCTCATCGAGCAGCATGTGACTCTGGTAAAGCACATCGTGTTCCAGGTCGCGGTTCACTTCCCCCGCCACGTGGAGCGCGAAGAGCTCGCTCGGGCTGGGGCACTTGGACTTGTTGAAGCGGCCCAGCGCTACAGCCCCGATCGTGGGATTCCGTTCCAGCGGTTCGCTGCACGCCGAGTGCGGGGCGCAATGCTCGACGCCGTGCGTGCTGCGGACTGGGCTCCCCGCTCGGTTCGCCGCCTGTCACGTCGCTTCGACGCCATGGAGCAGCAGCTTGCGAGCCAGCTTGGCCGCACGCCCTCCACCACCGAGACCGCAGAAGCGCTCGGCATGAACCCCAAGGAGCTCTCCAAGCTCCGCTCCCAGCTCTACCGCTCGGTTGTGCTCGCGCTTGAGCACGAGGTCGACGGCGAGAACGGCGAGGAACTCAACCTCCTTGACGTGCTGCCCGATCGTGCGAACCTTGAGCCCGAAGAGCAGCTCGAAGGCCGTGAGCTCTACAGCTACCTGCAGGACGCAATCGCCCTGCTCCCTGAGCGTCACCGCCTGGTGATCGTGGGCTACTTCCTCGAAGAGCGCACCTCGGTGGATCTGGCTCGCTTCCTCGGTGTGACCGAGTCCCGCGTGTCCCAGCTCCGCTCTGATGCACTCGAGATGCTTCGTACCGGTATCTCGTCGCAGTACGAAGACACCGACGAGGACCAAGAAACCGGCCGTCGGGCACAGCGTCGCAAGGCCTACGCAAGCGCTATCGGCGGAGCGAGCGACTGGCGTGACCGACTCGACGAAGGTGCAGAGCTCAGCACCCGCATTCGCTCCGTCCTCTAACGCAACGATTTCGCCCGAGGAAATCCCCCTCGGCGACCACATCGACGACGCCGTCGGCTTGAGTGACCACCTCAAGTCCGGCGGCATTGCCGCGTCTGGCTCATGTGTTGGGCCTGATCAGTCCTGTTGGTCGCCGACCCATGCATCGATCTGGGCGTAGAGCTCCATTATCCACACATGAAATTCCTCGGCGGTGTCGGGAACCTCGGCAGCAGGAATCGTCCAGGTCTCGACGATGATCGGCCGATCCGCGACGAGCGACGTCTTGATTTCGTCGAGCGTGCTGAACGGCTCAAGGCCCGTGTTGACACACACGAGGATGTCGGCGTCGGACGCGCCTTGGGTGAGTGCGAAGCTGCCTTGGGGTCGTGGGGGCAGCACGTGCTCGAAAGTTGCGGCCTGATCAGCGAGCTCGGGGTGGCGTCGCCGCAGTCGCTGAAGCGCCCGCTCAAAGCGACGAGGGTCGCGGAACGTGCCTTCGGGGAAGATGAGCGCAGCAGACCGGTCATGCACAAGGCGGGCAAGGCGTTCGATCTCGCCGAGCTCCGCGCTGCCATCGCCGGGCGTGCGGCGAATGAACCGGTTTGGGAAGCGGTGGCCGACGAGGTCGATACACGGCATGTAGCGCAGGCCCGCGGTAAGCACGTGGTGGGGAACACGCCGGTGATGGTGCGCGAGCACGGTCGCCGGGATCAGCGCGTCGAAGAAACTGGTGTGGCGGGCGAACAGAATCACGGGCCCATCGAGCTCTTGGTCAAGGCCGCGCCATTCGACGTGTGTGCCGAGTACTCGAGCGATAAACCGAAGCAGGGTTGCGGCGTACACAGCCATGAGCGGACGGTGCATGCGCCAGGTCCACTCCTGGTTCCGGAACAGACCGAAGCCGGTCACAATCCACATCAGAAATGAACTGACCACGCCAATCAACTCGATGAAGAGTCCACCGGTCACCAAGGTCACGAGACGCACGCGTTGCCACGGTTGTCCTCGATCGAGCAGGGCCGCGATGGTGAGCGTGAGCGGCGCGAGCGCCAGGCTGACGATTGCACCGAGCACGGTCAACGGAAGTGTGATCGCTCGCCGTGGGTAGCGCCGCTCGAGCAGCCGCACGAACTTAGACGGCGTCGGCAACGCGGAAGTCCACGGTACGCGCGGACGTGTCGACCCCGTCGAGGGTCAGCCGGATCGCGTCTCCAACGTCTGGCTTTTCGCCGATCGCGGCGAGCACGGCCGGATCGCGAAGCTGAATTGACGAGCCCTTTCGGCGATGAGAGAGCACGACGCCGTCGAACGTCTCGCCGATGCGGCACTGGAGTGCGACGGCTTCGGCGAAGTCCACGGTTGCTCGTTCGAGCGATCGGTCGCGTTGACGTGAGGTTCCCATGATGCCGGGGAGATCGTCGAGGGCTTCAAGAGCCCACTCAGGTGCGGGCCGGTCGGCGCAGTGGGCGAGGATGATCTCGTTTGCGAACCGGTCGCACACTCGCCGCAATGGAGCGGTGACGTGGGCATAGATCGCAGCGATTGCGCCATGAAGCGGCTGTTCAGGGATGTTGCCGCCGCTGAACGCGTCGTAACCAGCGCCGCGGAAACTGCGGGCGGCTCGCACGAGCAGCGCAGCTTCGGGTCCAATGTTCGGGTCGAGGCGACGAACCCGGTCGGCGTAGCTTTCGCCCTCAGGCCAGTCGACCTCGAGTGCCCGGGCGGCGCGGCGAACCTGATCGACCGTGCCTTGGTTGAGCGGTGGCAGCGTGCGAAGCAGACCGTGACCCGCTTCGGTCATGATCTGGCCAGCTGCCATGCCGGTGAGCAACGAGATCTGGGCGTTCCATGACTCGACCGGCATTGTCGTGTCGTAGTGAAGCTCGTAGTCACCGTTGGGCAGCTGGGTGATCTCTTGGGCGGGCAGCTGCAGGCTGATCGCTCCGCGCTCGGCCTCGAGCTTGAGCCGTAGCTCGCCGATGATCTTGAGAAGCTGAAGGGACGGATCATCGTCGCCTGCGTCGATGCGTTCTTGGGCCTGGCGGTAGCTGAGGCGTTGGCGACTTTGGACCATGGCGCGGCGGGCGTGCGCGTCGATCTGGTTGCCCTCGTGATCGAGGTCGATCTGCCACAAGACGGCCGGCTTGACCGTGTCGGGCAGCAAGCTTCCGGCCGACTCGTTAAGGATCTCGGGGTGCAGCGACGCCCGCATGTCGGGGGAGTAGAGGGTGACGCCGCGGCTGCGAGCTTCGGTGTCGAGCGCGTCGCCAGGCGACACGAACGACGCCACATCGGCGATCGCGTACCAGACCCGATAGCCACGATCGGTGGTCTCCGCAGCGAACGCTTGGTCGAGGTCGGTGCTGCCGGGCGGATCGATCGTCAGCAACGCGAGGTCGGTCCGATCCACGACGTTGTCGGGCGCACCAGGTGGAAGCGTCGGACCGCGCTGGGCTGCCTCGGCAGCAGCGGCGAGGACGGGTTCAGGAAAACCGATCGGGACGTCGAGTTCGCGCCGTATGGCCGCGAACCCCGCCTCGAGTTCGGCTCCGAACGTGTCGGCAATGAGGCGAAGCGGTGGCATGTCACAGACGCTAAACGCTTGGTCGTACGTTTCGGCGGCAGCATGTGGCATCGGCGCCGCGGTTATGATGTCAATCTCGGTCGTGGCGGGGTGTCGATCGGTACCAGATTTTCCGAACATGTGAAAGCGGGGCACAAAATGCACTGGCGTCAGCGGCTCGAGGGACTTCACCCCGAGCTAGTTTCCGCGGTGATGGCCAACACCATCGAACGGCCCTACGACGCAGACTCGGTCTTGTGTCGCGAAGGCGATCCGCCCGACGGGATGTATCTGCTCGAGACCGGTCGGGTACTGGTCCAATCACTCACCGTCGATGGCGCAGCTGTCGGTCTTGATGTGGTCGACGAAGGCGATGTCGTCGGCGAGCAAGCGCTGCTTGCTGACGTCGCTCGCAGCGCAACCGTCGTTGCGGTCCGCCCCACGGTCGTGCGGTTGCTTCGCCCGACGCAGTTCCGAGAGCTACGGGCGGAGCGGCCCGAGATCGATCAGTTCTTGGTCCACGTGCTCGATGCCCGTCTTCGTCAGATGTCGGCTCGTTTGGCCGAAGCCGTTCACGCGACGGCCGAAGAACGGGTCTGTCGTCGCTTGCTGGCGCTTGCGTCGGCCTTCGATGGAACGATTCGACTGAGCCAGGCCACGCTCGCCTCGCTTGCGGGTACAACTCGGCCGACCGTGAACCGGGTCCTCCAGGACCTCGTCCGTGATGACATCGTTCGGTTGCGCCGGGCTCGGGTCGAGATCGTCGACCGCGACGCACTCCGTCACCGGATTCCGCCGCTCTAAGACGGGTTCATCGCCTGGAGCTCGTTGCGAACGAGCGTCCAACTCGGATGTGCTGGGTCGATCACGTTGAAGTGGTCGACCCCGTGCAGCGTGTGCACCACGTCGACATGCCCGTCGAGGTTGGTCGATTGCCAAATCGGCACGTTCTCGTCGTCGGTGCCGTGGATCACCATCACCCGCCCAGTCATCTCGAGTGGCCGGGGCTGTACGTGCGCGTAGCAATCTGGGACGTCATCGACGTCGCCGCCAACGAAGTTGGCGGTTGCGTCGCGCCCAACCTGGTGCCGGTTCGCAGCGATCACATCGGCGACCGGCGCTTGCCCGACCGTGAGGTCGGGCCGTTGGGTTGGGTTCGGTCGGCTCGCGTTCCACAGCGCCAGGTGGCCGCCAGCTGAATGGCCGACGACGGCGAGCCCGTGCTCGGCCCATCCCTGGTTGGCCGCGTGATCGATCGCCGCCGCGACGTCGGCGGTGGTGGTATCCCAACCGCCACCACTCGGCCCGACTCGCCGGTATTCGATATTCCAAACGCTGAAGCCGTGCTCGGCCAGGTCATCACGAAGCCCGTGCATGAGATCGAGTCGGTACTGGTCGCGCCAGAAGCCGCCGTGGATGAGGACGACAAGCGGCGCGTCTTCGACGGTGGCGATGTACTCGCCGAACTGGTCCGGGAGTGTGCCGTAGGGGACGTGTTCGATCACGCTGGCCAGTTTGGTGCACGTAGTCTTGCGCACATGGACACCTTTGGGCCCCTTGTCGACTCGGAGTGGCTCGAAGCCAATCTTGATCAGGTCAGCGTCTTCGACTCGCGCAAGTACCTCGATGGACGTTCCGGCCGCGACGAGTTTGAGCGAGGCCACATCGCCGGCGCCGTGTTCGTCGACCTCGATGCTGATCTCGCAGCGCCGGCCGCGGCGCCAGGCACGCCTGGCGGTCGCCATCCGTTTCCGAACTCGGCCGACTTCGCTGCCGCGATGGGGCGACTCGGCTACGACGGCACCACGCCGGCAGTCATCTATGACGATGTCGGTGGGGGCATGGCGGGGCGCATGCGGTTCATGCTCAACCTGATCGGGATCCCCTCGGCCGTGCTCGATGGCGGTATCCAGGCCTGGCACGGCCCGACCGAATCCGGCCCGGTCGACGTCGAAGCAGCCACGTTCGAAGAACGCCCCTGGCCAGCCGATCGCCTGGTCGACGCAGACGAGGTCGCTCGTCGCATCGAGGCAGGCGCGACCGTTATGGACGCCCGCAACGCCTCGCGGTTCGCGGGCAAAGAGAATCGCATCGACGATCGCTTCGGCCACGTGCCGGGCGCAATCAACCTGGCGTGGGAAGACAACATCGATGACTTCACCGGCACGATGCTGTCGTTCGACCAGCTGCGTGCGCGTTATGCCGCCGTGGTCGAAAACGCCGAAGGCGACGGACCGAAGCCCGTCGCCTACTGCGGTTCTGGCGTTACCGCATGCCACAACCTGATGGCACTGGAACTACTGGGGATCGAAGCCGACCTGTACGTCGGCTCGTGGTCCGAGTGGGGCAGCGACGAGTCGCGCCCCCTTGAGACCGGCGGGTAGTTCGCCTTCTTTGGCGAGCGAGATCAGAGAATCTGGCTGAGGAAGAGCTTGGTGCGGTCTTCGGTCGGGTTGGTGAAGAAGTGCTCAGGCGTGCCGACTTCGACGATTTCGCCGCTCTCCATGAAGATGATGCGGTCGGCGACCTCGCGGGCGAAGCCCATTTCGTGGGTCACGACCATCATCGTCATACCGGAGTTTGCGAGCTCCTTCATGACGTCGAGGACTTCCTTGATCATTTCGGGGTCGAGTGCCGAGGTCGGCTCGTCGAACAGCATGATCCGCGGTTCCATCGCAAGCGCACGGGCGATGGCCACACGCTGCTGCTGACCACCCGACAGCTGGCCGGGGAACTTGTCGGCCTGCTCGGGGATACCCACGCGCTCCAGCAGTTCGCGAGCGAGCTGTTCGGCTTCGCCGCGAGGCTTCTTGCGGACCCAGATCGGGGCGAGCGTGATGTTGTCGCGCACGGTCAGGTGCGGGAAGAGGTTGAACGACTGGAACACCATGCCGACTTCGGAACGGATCTTTTCGATGTTCCGGGTGTCGTTGGTGAGCTCGACACCATCGACGATGATGCGTCCGCCCTGATGCTGTTCGAGGCGGTTGATGCAGCGGATCCACGTCGACTTGCCCGAACCCGATGGGCCCAGGACCACGACGACCTCGCGTTCTTTGATGGTGGCGGTGACACCCTTGAGTGCCTGGAAGTCGCCGTACCACTTGTCCACGCCATCACACACGATGATGTCGTCGCGAGCGGCGAGCTCAGCACTGACGGCAGCGGTTGCGTCATTGATCGACATAAGACTTACCTTTCACCGACCCCGAGCTGCTTCTCGAGGCGTTGTGAGTACTTGGACATGGCGTAAGCGCCAACGAAATAGATGACGCAGATGAAGAGAAGACCGGGCTTGCGCACACCGAGGAACTCGGTCTGGGCCGGGATGACGTCGCGGGCCATGCGCAGGAAGTCGAACACGCCGACGATGGCGAGCAGCGAGGTTTCCTTGAACGTGGCGATGACCTGACCGACGAGTGGCGGGATCGACACGCGAAGGCCCTGGGGCAAGACGATGAATGCGGTGCGTTGCACCGTCGTGAGACCGAGTGCGTCGCTGGCTTCGTATTGGCCGCGACGGATGGCTTGGAGACCACCGCGTACGTTCTCGGCGAGATAGGCCGCGGAGAACAACACGAACGCAACGACCACTGCCGCGAACAGCGAGAGCTCCATGCCTTCGGGCAGGAACAGGTTCACGAACACGGTGAAGAAGAACAGCATCGTGATCAGTGGCACGCCACGGAACGCTTCGATGTACACCGTCGACATCACTCGGAAGATCGGCAGACGTGACGTGCGGGCCAACGCCAGGAGCACGCCGAGCGGGAAGCTGAAGAGCATGGTGAAGATCGACACGTAGATCGAGACCATGAAGCCGCCGGCGAAGTCTTCGGTCGGCACCTCGATCGAGCTCGGCGTGTTGATCAGCGTCACCATGACGTGGAAGATCGTCGAGAAGCCGATCCAGCCGTAGATCAGGTTCAGGCGCTGCTTCGCTTCGCCCTTGAAGTTCGGTGCCAGCAGGGCGGCGAGGCCGAGGAACAAGAGGCTCAGGCGGACCTTCTGCAGCATGGCGAACCAGCCGAAGAAGGCACCGATCCAGGTGAACGCAGCGGCTCCGAGGATGACGACAGCGATGATGCGGCCGGTCTCACCAATCTTCGGGTTAGTGAGCGCCCACAAGACAAGGCCGCCACCAACGGTGAACAGCAGGTAGAGCGGGATATCGACCGAGGTGACGTAACCCCAGTCGAGGACCGGTCCACGCAGCACCGCCCAGAAGGTCACGAACGGAGCAAGCAGCCACGACAAGTTGGTGAGCGCTCGCACGACACCGGCTTGTTCGGTGCGTTGCACCATGCGTCCGAGCGCGTAGGCCGCGACCAAGACGAAGAAGATCACGGTCCACGGGTTGCGGGTCGACGAGGCGACGAGCTCACCAGGTTCGTAGGTGAAGCCTTCTTCGCTGAACGTGTAGTTGCCCCAGCCGTACCACCAGGTCGTGGAGACGAGCAGTCCGACACCAGCGAGTCCCAGCGGGATCGCGGGCACGAACGTGTTGCGGCGGCGGAAGTCACCGAGGCCGAACCAGATGGCGGCGCCGACGGCGAGGAGCAGCAGGCCGATGATCCACCAGCCGGTGCGGTTGCCCATGGCCGCGCCGAACGACTCGCGTACGAGCTCGATGCCTTGGGATGGTGCGGGATCACCGTTGGCGTAGATCAGCGTGCCGAGGTCGTCGCGTTCGAGTGGAACCCCGTTGGGGTCGGTGAAGACCGACAGGCCGTTGGCATCGGTCTTGACCGACGGTTCGCGCAACAGCACACCCGAGACGATGAGGCCACCCCAGCCAAAGCACCAGGTGGCGATCTTCTTGAGCGAGAAGCCGCGGCCAACCTTGGACAGACCCAGGCTCAGGCCCGCGAGCACCGCAACGATGGCGAGCGAGACCCAGACTCGGGTGTAGTTCTCGTCGGGATACGCCTGGGTGAACAAGAGCCGCAAGTTGACGCGGACGGCGTCCCACTGCGTGTTCTCGGAGAAGATGAAGTTGAGAATCGCCCGGTAGGCCCACAAGGCGCCGAGTGCGAACACGATCGTGAGCACCGTGTTGAACGGCGTCGAGAACAGGTTCTTGCGCATCCACTCGCCGGGCGGGAGGCTCGGCTCGTCGGGGCGGGTGGTGGCTTCTTCTTCGTCGGCCTGGGCGATGATCGCTTCCAGGTCGACGTCGGACTTCAGTAGGTCTGACATGTCAGCGCTCCACGATCGCAAGGCGGACATTGAAGAAGTTGACGACCACCGAGATCGTCAACGAACAGGCCAGGTAGAAGAGCATCCAGATGGAGAAGACCTCCAAGCTCTTGCCGGACTGATTGAGGATGGTCTGACCGACCTGCACAAGGTCGGTTGCACCCACGGCGATTGCGAGCGACGTGTTCTTCGTGAGGTTCAAGTACTGGTTGCCGAGCGGCGGCAGGCTCACTCGGAATGCCTGAGGCAGGATCACCCGGCGCAGCATGGTCGAGCGGCGCAGGCCAATGGCCTGCGCGGCTTCGGTCTGGCCCTTGGGGACGGCCAAGATGCCGCCACGCACGATTTCGGCAATGAACGCTGCGGTATAGAGCACGATGCCGAAGAACACGGCGGCGAAACCGGTCGAGAAGTTCAGGCCAGCGGGGCCCGGGTTAGCGAAGCGGCCACGCTGTTCGATGTCGGGGCGCATGGCGTCGATCGGAGGATCGT
>CAZEMU010000073.1:15316-18932 GCA_964513315.1 uncultured Acidimicrobiaceae bacterium
ACACCGGCGAAGATCATCCGGAACCAGTCATCGTCGGTCAGCTTGGCCAGACCGGCCGGCGTGCGGCGGCTGTCGAGGAAGCGTCGAATCCAGTTGACGGCGAACCCGACCGCGAGCACAGACAATACGATCTGGACGACGCCTGGCGGGATGGCATCGATGACGTCGGCGATCGCACCGAAGATGCCACCGACCCAACCGAAGATTGGGTGCAGGAACCAGCCGATCACGCCGAAGATGGCGATGACGCCGAGCATGGTGCCGTTCGGGTAGGTCTCGGCGCCGGTGCTGTCCTGGACCGCTTGGCGTTGGCGGCGCACGAAGTAGCCGGCGACGGCGCCGATCAGGATGAAGACCATCCACTGGTAGAAGCCGTCGGCTGGGAACACACGTGGGAGCGAAACGCCCTTGTTCGAGATGTGGAGCCAGCCATTGATCGGCCCTTGCACGGCTTCGAATATCTCGGCTCCATCGGCATCGAGTGCGGGTGAACCGTCGTCGTTGAAGACTTGGTTGGTCGTTCTGCCGAAGTTGTCGAGCGACTGGATGATGGCGAAGAACAAGATGATGTGCACGAGCAACGGGATGTTGCGCATGTACTCGATGAACACGCTGGCGACCTTGGAGACCATCCAGTTGCTCGACAGGCGGGCGACACCGACCAAGATGCCGAGCAGCGTGGCCACGAAGATGCCGGCGATCGAGAGCCGGAGCGTGTTCACCGCACCGGCCCACAGTGCGCGGCCGCCGGTGTCGGGTTCGTTGTCGATGGTGCCGGTCAGGTTGATGCCAGGGTCGACTTCGAGGAAGTCGTAGCCGGTCTCGATGCCTTTGGCGGTCAGGTTGTCGCCAGCCTGTGACGCCAAGAAGAACAAGGCGAACAAGACGAGCAGCAGCGTGACGACTTGCGCGATCCACTTGACGACAACGGCGTCTCGGTAGAACGGCGGTCGCGCAGACGCGGCTGCGACGAGCGATTGTTGGGCGGTGTCAGACACCAGTGCGTCCCCCCCGGGTTGTCACACTCTGGGCATGTTTGGGTTCGTTTGACCGAAGATAGTTCTTCAGACAGTGGCTCGGGGGCTGAGACAGCTATTCGGCTGGCTCAGCCCCCTGGTCACTGTTCGGTTACCTGCACGCAGGTAACCGAGTCGTGCAAAACGTGATCGCTAGATCAGCGTGCTGGCGGTGCGTAGATGAGACCACCGTCGGTCCACTGGGCGTTCGCCGAACCTTCACGCTTGATGCCGAGTGGCGTCAGGTGACGGTCGAAGATGTCGCCGTAGTTACCGACCTGGCTGATCACCTGGTAGAACGCGTCCGAAGGCAGACCCATGAGGCTCTGCAGTTCGCCTTCGCCACCGAGGAGGCGGCCGATTTCGGCGGTCGGAGGATCAGCAAGTGCGCCGTCGACGTTGCCCTGGTTGATACCAGCTTCGTCGGCGATCATGGTTGCGTAGACGGTCCAGTTGACGGCGTCAGCGAATGCCGAGTCGTTCTGACCGTATGTTGGGCCGAGAGGCTCCTTGGAGATTGGCGTACCTGGGAAGATCGCCCATTCCTGGTCGGCTGGCTGCTGCTCAGCCTTACGGCCAACGAGACCGGAACCATCGGTGGTGATGATGTCGCAACCACCGCTGATGAAGGTGTCGGTCACGATGTTGAAGTCTTCGAAGGTCTGGAGGTCGATCTCCACGCCAGCTGCTGCTGCAGCGTCAGCGATGTTCTTCTCGGTCGTGGTACCAGCGTTGGTGCAAACAACTGCGCCGTCGATGTCGGCAACGCCGCTATCGGAGGAGAAGCCGTCGCCAACGCGACCCATGAGCTGCTGACCATCGAAGTAGGTGGTCGGACCGAAGTCCATACCAACGTCGGTGTCACGGCTCTGGGTCCAGGTGGTGTTGCGGAACAGCACGTCGACCTGGCCGGTCTGCACAGCGGTGAAACGCTCAGCAGCGGTCAGTGGCACGAAGTTGACTGCGTCGGCGTCGCCGAGGATGGCGGCAGCCGTTGCACGGCAGTAGTCAGCGTCGAAGCCGACCTGTGAGCCGTCAGGCTGGGTAACCGAGAAGCCGATACCGGCACCGGAAACACCACAGTTGAGCTCGCCGCGCTCCTTGATGGCGTCGAGAACGCTGCCACCCTGGGTCAGCTCGACGTCGTCTTCGTCGTCCATTGCTTCTTCGTCGTCCATGGCGTCATCGTCCATGGCTTCTTCGTCGTCCATGGCGTCGTCGTCCATGGCTTCTTCGTCGTCCATTGCGTCGTCGCCGGTGACAGCGTCTTCGACCGTGTCGGCGGCATCGCTAGCAGCGTCCGTGACATCGTCGACGACGCTGTCGCTACCACATGCGGTGGCAACGAGTACGACGGCGAAGATGACGGAAAGCAGCTTTGCAAGCATGCTCTTGTTCATGTTCCCTCCATAGGAAAGCCCTCCTGGCAGGCACCAGGAATCAAGGGCCAGTTGTTGGTGGAGGCACTGTAACGGCTTTGTAATGCGATCGGAAGGCCGCGGGGGTCGTCGACTACGGTTTAACAATTGGGTGATCTCGCAGAAACATGCGAGGGCTGAGGGGTTCAGATGCGGTTTGTGGACATGGCGGCCGTTGTCACGGGTGGCGGCAACGGGATCGGACGCGCCTGTTGTGTGCGTTTTGCGGCTGAAGGAGCGGCGGTCGTCGTCGCCGATCGCGACATGGCAGGCGCCGACGAAACGGTCGCGCAGATCGTCGCTGCGGGTGGTCGAGCGGTTGCGTTCTCGCTCGATGCGACCAGCCGGATCGACAACGACGCAATGGCGCAGCTTGCTGTTGCTACCTACGGTCGCATCGATCACGTTGTGACCGCGGCGGGCATCACCCACACCAACTACACCGGCGATGCCGAAGACGAAGCGAAGCGCCTCATGGAGCGAGCGCCGTACCGCGAGCAACCACACCTCGAGGTGTTGGACTACGACGTCGACGAGTTCCGCACTGTCATGGACGTCAACCTGGTCGGCAGCTTCCTGGCAGCCCAGGCATGCGCGGCTCGCATCGTTGAAGGCACTGAGGCCGGCACCCAGAGCGGTGGCAGCATCGTGACGATCGCGTCGATCGCGGCCAAGCACCCCGATGCCGGTCCGCTCGCGTACGTCTGCTCCAAGTCGGCGGTCTGGATGATGACCAAGAAGCTGGCTCGCATGCTGGCCAAGGCGGGCATTCGGGTGAACGCGATCGGCCCGGGCTTCATCGACACGAACATGACCCAGGTCATCGAGATGTTCCCGCCGGAGATCCTCGAGCCGTTCATGGCGAGCATTCCCATGGGGCGCAAAGGTCAGCCTGAAGACATCGCCGCGGCCGCAGCGTTCCTCTGCAGTGCCGACGCTTCGTACATGACCGGCGAGATCCTCCACCCCGACGGCGGCTACTTCACCGAGTGAGCACCTGGCCTAGGTTCGGGGCATGACGGAACCTGAGCATGCATGGACTGAGTTGGTTGGTGGCCTCGACTTTGGCGAGGGGCCGCGCTGGCACGATGGCGAGCTTTGGTACAGCGACTTCTACCAGCAGCGCGTGTATCGGGTCGCCGCGGACGGGACCCGCGAAACGGTCATCGAGATCGACGATCG
>CAZEMU010000073.1:19032-20609 GCA_964513315.1 uncultured Acidimicrobiaceae bacterium
TCGGTCGCGGCCGAGAACATGGCGTTCCCGAACGGGTCGGTCATCACCCCCGATGGCCAGACCCTGATCGTCGGCCAGTCCTTCGGTGGCGACTACGTGGCCTTCGACATCGCCGCCGACGCGACCCTGTCGAACCGACGCCAGTGGGCCGACATCCCAGGTACTGCGCCCGATGGCTGCACGCTCGATGCCGAGGGCGGTATCTGGTTCAGCGATGCCCGGGGATCACAGGTCGTACGCGTTCTTGAGGGCGGCGACGTCACCGACCGCCTGCCGACACCGCAGCCGACCTTTGCCTGCATGCTCGGCGGCGACGACGGCCGAACCCTCCACGTGCTGTGCGCTGACGGATCACACCCCGACAAGGTCGCTGGTTCGGGCACCGGCACGATCTTCACCACCCAGGTCGAGCATCCCCGGGCTGGCCGCCCCCGGGCACTACTACCCGGTCGACGAGCTTCGTGACTCCACGGTTGCGTGGGCCCAGTTCGAACGCTTCGCCAACGAGATTGGACTCGCTTAGGTCAGGCGGTGGATGAGGTCGACGCGCTCTTGGCGCGCCGCCGCTCGGCCGAGATCAGCCCACGTGGCGTGGTGCGTGATGCGCACTGCGCTCGGGATGTCGAACGCGAGTTGCCGGTCGGCTTCGTCATCGAAGCGCCCGTCGTCGTCCGCGATCTGGAGCTGCCACAGCGCGTCGGTGCCAGCCGTCATAGAGGCGATGAGCGACTTGGGCGCCAGGCCTTCGATCTGTGCGGCGGCAGCTTCGTCATCGACATGAAGTCGGAAACCGGCGGCGATGCCATGGCCAGAGCCGCGGAGGAACGCCGCCCGATCGAGCAGCGACCCGGCGGCAACGACGACTCGGCATGCAGCGGTGCGGGCGGCGAGGTGGGCGGCGACTTCGCCACCGAGGCCTCGTCCGAGCAGCGCCAAGTGACCATCGGCAGCATCGTCTCGGCCGGTCACTGCGTGCATGGCCGCGGCGCCGGTCAACGCCAGCGCGTCGAAAGCAGCGAGGTGATCGCGATCGGCGATTGCGTCTCGCGCAGTCTGGCTATCGATGGCCAGACCCATCACGCCCTTGGCGGCGAGCGCTTTGAGGTCCGGAAGCAGGCTCGTTCGATCGCCCGTTTCGCCGTGGACCGCCACCGCGACCGGACGGACTTCGCCGTGACGGCCGTCGTGCACCAGGTAGCCCGCAACGGTGCCGTGGCCGGCGAGGTCGACGTGGACCTCGTCGACGGTGATGCCGTTGCGAATCGTGGTGGCGATGATTTCGAGGTCTGCCATCGAGGTTGAAGATACCGCCGGGCGCGGCCCGCGACCTTGTCAGGCCCGACACAGACCGGCGCGGGCTAGGCAGAGAGCGCGTCGGCCAGAAGATGTCCCACCGAGCAGATGCAGCCTCGCCCATCGGAGAGTTCGGCTCGCTCGACGTCAGACAATGGGCGTCGCGTGAGCGCGGTGATGGATGCTCGTGCGTCGGCGGGCACCGGGAACCAGCGGCCCTCGTGCATGGTGCCGAGCACCGAGATCTTCTCGAGGTCGAGCGGATCGACGGCAAGAGGGTCAGC
>CAZEMU010000074.1:0-16341 GCA_964513315.1 uncultured Acidimicrobiaceae bacterium
CGGCGAAGAGATCAGCCCGTCAGCGTCGAGTTTCAAGAGGTTTCACTTCTCACCGACTCACGGCCCGGAATCCGGGATCTGAGTCGGTGAGTTCGGAGGGGTTGACCAGTGGGGTGTAACTCAGGCAGGTCAGAGTGTCCGGTTCTTACCCGGATGGTCGTGGGTTCAAATCCCACTGCCCCAACTTCGTGCGATGCATCGGTGCCTCCCGATGCATCGGACAACAGATCGGTGACGGCGACGGCTGTCACCAGGGAGTGCGGAGAATAACGGCTTTACAGTGGCCGTAATCCGACACGACAAGATTGTGCTGGTCCGGTCTCGCGGTGACGCTGAGCCGGATACGCGCCGACAGGCGCTGGCGTGGTTGCCGCTGCGAAACACTCACTCCAATGTCCTTGGAGCTGTACGGCGGCTTGTGGGTATGACAAGAGTCCCACCTCCCATCTATCGCACTGCGCTTCGACCGCAGCGCCGCCACCGGTGGCGCAAAAGTTCGGCGGCACTTGGCCGCTGTGTGCTTTCCTCGATCCGGGGAACACGCAAACCAACCATCACCACAAGGAGGTGACCGTCATGTCCGTTCTACTGCTCAACGCCTCGTACGAACCGCTCGCGGTCGTCTCGTGGAAGCGGGCCGTCACCCTCGTCGTCGGCGGTCGCGCCGAGATCGTCGAGACAGACGAAGACCGAGTGATTCGCTCGGCCGGCGGCACCGAGTTTCCGTTCCCGCACGTCGTTCGACTGATGCGCATGGTGTCGTTCTCCGGCATGCGTGGCCAGAAGGCTCCGTTCTCACGAGCGGGCCTCCGTGTTCGCGACGAGGGTCGCTGCCAGGTGACTGGCTGCGACGATCGAGGCGAAACGGTCGACCACGTCGTGCCCCGCTCCAAGGGCGGCGGCAATTCGTGGGAGAACTGCGTGCTCATGTGCCGAGCGCACAATGCCCGCAAGGGCGACCGCACGCTGGACGCCCTCGGTTGGACGCTCAAGCGAGCACCGATCGCACCTGTTGGTGCGATCTCTTTGGTTCCCGTCGTGCGCCCCGAGTGGGCTGCGTGGGTTCCTGCCTCGGCGTAGCCATCTCATACTGCGCCACTGGCCTCTTGAAACTCAGGTCCGCGCCGCCCCCGTGGTGGAGGCGGCGCGGACCAAGATCGATGCCCGCCTGATGCGAAGGCTGGGACTTCTTCCGACCGTTAATCGGCAGGTCGCAGGTTCGAATCTTCTCCGCCCTTGTTCGAAGTTCGGTGCGCGAGTTCGACGTAGTCGAACTCGGTTAGCGAGCGAATGCGAGCGGCGTTCCCAGGCAGGCATCAATCCCTACCCCCCTCACGCAACCAAATGACTCAATCCATCGACGCCCGAGAGGAGGGCTCCACGACCGGGTCGTCCTGTTCACCGATGACCAGATGACCGACGCAGGCAGCGTCGACCTGTCGTACGTCCCAACCATCTACACCGTCGACCTCGCCGGCTACCGACCTCGGTCGCTGCCGTCGGGTCAGACGGGCCGCTACACGCTGGCCGGTTTCAGCGATACGACCTTCACCTTGATGCAGACGCTCGAGGCAGGCCGCAACGCCGACTGGCCCTTCTAACAATCCAAAGCCGGGAGGGTGGTGGCACGCTGCCGCCCTCCCGGACGATCATGGCAGGAAGGAGATCGCCATGAACACCCCAATCCGAGCTACGCCGACCCGCGAGGGAAAGGTCCTTTCCTGGGCGACGGATCTCGATGCCAAGACCATGGCGCAGGCGCACCGCACGGCTGGACTGTCGTTTGTGCACGAGCCGCTGGCTCTGATGCCCGACGCCCACCTGGGCATGGGCGCAACCGTCGGCTCGGTCGTCGCCACCGAAGGTTCGATCATCCCGGCTGCGGTCGGTGTCGATATCGGTTGCGGCATGATCGCCCAGAAGACGGTCTTTACCCGCGAGCAGGTCGATCCGTTCCTCACCAAGATCCATAGCGGCATTGCCAAGGCAGTGCCGTCGGGTCAGCCTCGCCGAGGCAACCGGGGCAACGGCTCCCACGACCGGGCTGTCCGTTCCAAGGCGCTCGATCGTCTGGTCCGAACCGCTCCCGACGTGACGTCGGACCGGTTCAACCCCAAGAAGATCGCGTCGCAGTTCGGCACGCTTGGCGGAGGTAACCACTTCGTCGAGTTGACCGTCGACGAGACCGATCGGGTGTGGATCGTGCTGCACTCGGGTTCACGAGGACCGGGCAACCTGTTCGCCCAGGAGCACATCGGCAAGGCGAAGAACCAGCTCAAGAAGGCACTCGAGCAGCCGCTCGAGGACCCTGATCTGGCCCACTTCGTGCAGGGCACCGACGAGTTCGATGCCTACATCACCGGCATGCTCTGGGCTCAGGACTATGCCCTCGAGAACCGAGCGCAGATGATGCTCGCCATCGAAGACGTCCTGCGTCGGGTGATGGAGCACACCGGATTCGTTGCCGACGGCAAGCAGATCCAGTGCCATCACAACTACGCGTCGTGCGAAGTCCATCACGGCATCGAAATGTGGATCACCCGCAAGGGAGCGATCGACGCATCGAACAACAAGATGGGCGTCATCCCTGGCTCGATGGCGACCGGCTCGTTCATCGTTTCTGGACTCGGTAACCCCGACTCGTACCGCTCGGCATCACACGGTGCCGGCCGAACGCTGTCGCGGACCGCAGCCCGGAAGCAGCTGAGCGTCGAGTCGCTGGTCGAGGCTATGGAAGGCATCGCCTGGAACGAGGATCCCAAGGCGCTGCTCGACGAGCATCCCGATGCCTACAAGGACATTGGCGAAGTTATGGACAACCAGCGTGACCTGGTTGCAGTCGAGCATCGGCTCGAAACGATCCTCAACTACAAGGGCGGCTGACCGCCCACCGCTTCCTTCTCACCGATTCGGTGCCCGGTTGCCGGGTGCTGGGTCGGTGGGTTCGGAGATGGCTGTTCGAGATCCGCCTACTCGGGATCCGCTACGAAGCCATCGAACCCGACGAGCTCGCCGGCTCCGCGGAACACGTGGCTTCGTCCATCGGAGCGCACGACCAGAGCGTTGCCCGAGAAGTTGCCGTCGGGACTGCCGATTTCGAGCGTGCACGGCGCCGCTGCGAGCTTCACGTCTTCGCTCGTCTGATGCACGAGTTCCCAATCGATTGCCGGGTTCTCGACCCGCTGCGCAACGACGAGATCACCGCCGTGCGACGGCAGAACCTGGCCGTCGACTGTGAGCGTCGTGACGTAGAAGCGGCGGTGCTGCATGTGCCGAGGGTACCGAGCGACATGACGCGGCCGGGGCGAAGAGGGCAGGGCGAAAACGCAGAAGGGCGGGGGCCGAAGCCCCCGCCCTCAAGCGAATGTGACGTCGAGCCGAAGCTCGATAGTCAGTTCAATCAGCCAGCGGCACGAGCGGTGTCGAGCCAGCCGTCGACGAGGTCACGGTTGTTCGTGATCCAGTCGGCAGCGATTGCTTCGACGTCAGCCTGTGCGCCATCGGAGTTGCTGAGAGCAACACCAGCGATTGCGAGGTCGATGAGCGGCGGAGCGAACTCGCCGAACAGTGCGTTCGCAGCTGGGTTGTCGTTCAACCAATCCGTGTTAGCGGTGATTTCGATGTCAGCAGCGAGCCAACCAACCTGGCAACCGTCAGGACCCTGGAGGCAGGTGTCTGCTCCGAGGCCGCTGTAGCCGATCTGGCCATCACGGCGCTGTGCGTACTCAGCGCCGCCTTCGCGGCCGAGTGGGTTCGAGTCATCGAGGACCGAGTCGTTGTTCATCGACAGCCACATGGTGGTTTCACCAGGGACAGCCTGTGCGAGGTAGCTCGTTGGCGTCCAGGTGTAGATGATTGCGGGCTCGCCGGCCTGTGCAAGGTCGAGGAATTCAGCGAACATGGCGTCGTAGCCAGCCTGGGTCTGCTCGAGGTTGTCCCAGCCAGCGAAGGCGATCTGGGAAGCCATGATGTCGTCGCAGGTCCAGTCTTCGGGGCAGCCGTAGAACTCGCCCTTGCCGTTGCCATCGCTGTCGAGCTGGCTCCAGAGAGCCTCGTCGGCGTTGATCTGGTCCAACGTGGTGATGCCATTGTCTTCGGCCCACGACTTCGTGATGAGCATGCCCTGGAGGCCGCCACCTGGCATGAGGGAACCTTCGAGACGGGTGAGGTGATCACCGATCGAGGTGCCGTCGGTGCGCTCGCCTTCCCACCATGAGAGGTGGCCTGGGTACCAGCTGTTGGCCCAGAAGTGCATGTCGCCTTCGGCCATCGTCTGGTAGCCGAGGTCGGGAGCGAACTCGAGATCGTCAGGGCTCGACACGTCGTAGCCGAGCTCTTCCATCAGGTCGTGAAGGATCTGAGCCTGGACGTAACCGGAGGACCAGTTAGCGCGGCCCATGAGTGCGGTCTTGCCTTCGCCCGGCTGGTCCGAGCTTCCTTCGTCGTCGCTCATGGCGTCGTCAACGGCCTCGGCAGCGTCATCAACAGCATCGCTTGCTGCATCGGTGACGGTGTCGACGGCGCTGTCAGAGCCGCAAGCTGCTGCGAACATTGCGAACGCAGCAAGAATGACGAGCCAAAGGCTCGGCTTCTTGGTTTTCATAAATTAACCCCTCCTGTGGGCATGAAGAGCGGGCCGGGCGGAACCAGCCCCCACTAATGAACTTATCGCAACAAAACCGTAAAGATCGGTCAGCTGGCGCGTTTTCCGCGGAATCCTGCGGTTTTAGGCACCCGGGCTTCCGGCCAGGGCTGGGTCGTCGGTCACATCGACGACATCGGCCGTAGCCATGTCGCTGTAGATCTTGCGGCGGCGGAAGTCGTTGATGACGCCGCGGCCAATCGCAATAAAGATGAACGCGAGGACCATCGTGAAGAACGCACCGTTGCCGGTGATCGCTCGAGGCTCGGCGGTGCGGGTGAACGAGAAGATCCAGGCCGCAGGAATGATCATCGATGCCAAGCCGAGGCCGGTGGCGATTGTGCCGAAACGCCACCGCTTCGTCTCATCACCTCCGAGCAGTCCGGCTGCGAGGGCAGTCGCAGCCACGGCCGCAGCGGCGAAGATCACCGTCGGCCAACCGAGGCGGGGGCCGTCGCTCTCAAGGCCGTTCACCAGCACCGGGTCGGACTGGGCCGAGTTGATGAGGTTCGTGATGGCCTGACCGTTGGCGATCTGCTTGCCGATGTCGTCGCCGGCTTCTTCGCGAAGTCGCTCGATTTCCGCGTCGATCTCGGGCGTGATCAGCGAGTCGAGTCGAGCGTCGGACTGCCATGGAGCGATCAGTGATGCGAACATCGCGATCAGGGCAACGAGGCCACCGATGATCAGTGGCCACTTGACGTCGAGCTTGAACGGAATGCGTGACGTGTACGGCGCGGCGAAGACCGCCATGAACCCGCCGACAACGGCCACTGCGCAGCCGATGAGTGCGAGGTAGATGCCGATGCCGTGCGAGTAGGCACCAGCGGTGGGAGCACCGTTGAGCATGAAGTAGCCGACCGCAGAACCGAGCGCACCGAGCGCCAGAATCAACATGCCGTCGGCGCCAAGGCGAGGTGTGCCCAGCACGAACGTTTCAATAGCGAGGGCGATCGCAACGATGGCGAAGACGAGCACGCCGATCGCCGACAGGCGGTCGGCGCCGAAGATCACCCACAGCACCACGGTGGCCGCAAAAGCCGCCAGGAACATGCCGGTGCGTCCGAGCAAGTGGCGAGCGATCCACTCGCCGCCCGCAAGCGCAGCGACGAACAGGATTGCCGTCCAGATGCGGCTATAGCCAGCACCATCAAGCCATGCGCCCATGTCGCCGTTGAAGATGTTCGCCAGCCACGCACCCAGGCCGATGGCGATGATCATCGTGATCATCACGCCTTGGAGGCGGCGCGACATCGTCGCGATGCTCTCGGCGCCACGGATCGTAAGCAGCGGGCGCAGCGCGCAGAACAGACCGATCACACTGAGCCCAAGGACGAAGACCGCGAACATCGTGCCACCGCTGGCTTCGATGCCTGAGAAGCTCTGTCCGAGCAGGCCCGTGGGGCCATCGGGTTCGCGTTGCTCGACGGGGATCACTGCGACGTCGGCGCCACGACCCCAAGCAGATACGAGACCAGAGTCGTTTGACCAGTTCAGGAATGTGCTTACGGCGGCAGTGGCGAGGCCGCCGAGGCCGAGCATCAGGCCCAAGCGCTCGGCCGAACCGACCGGGGCTTCGGATTCGATGACTGCAGCTGCGTCGTCGACGATGGCTTCGGCCTGCGCGAGCGCAGTGCTTTCGGCTTCTTCGACACGTGCAGCCTGGACGGCGAGCAAGCCCTCGGGGTCGGCCCGGTAGGTCCATGCTTCGTGGATACGACCGAACAGGCCGAGCCCGTCGCTCGATTCCCGCTGGCTGATGCGGTCGGCCACGATCGCCACGAAGAAGTAGGCGAGACCGGCCGAGGTGGCCTGAGGGATGTTGTTCGAGGCAATCGCCTGGAGCAGGAGCTTGCCAAGGCCACCAGCGCCCATGATTGCGGCGATACCGAGCATGCCGATCGCCATGAGGAGCGTCTGGTTGAGGCCGGTCAGGATCGCAGGGCGAGCCAGTGGCAGCTGCACATCGGTCAGCACGCGCATTTCGCTGGCGCCGAAGGCCCGACTGGCCTCGACGACATCGGAGGGCACCTGCCTCACACCCAGGTTCGTAAGGCGCACAAGCGGCGGCAAGGCGAACACGAGGGTTGCCATCGTTGCTGATGCTTCGCCGGGACCCCAGAAGAAGATGAACGGCAGCATGTAGACGAAGGCGTGGATGACCTGCATGGCGTCGAGCACAGGTCGCACGGCGTTCCAGACACCGTCAACTCGGCCGCACAAGACGCCAAGCGGAATACCGATGATGGCGCAGAGGAACACCGACACAAAGATGAGGCCGAACGTCTTAGTCGTCTCCGACCAATAGTCAGGACCTAAGAGTCCGCAGGCGGCCACGAGCGCACCGACCATGATGCCGACGCGGGTGTTACGGGTGATCGAGCCGATCACGAAGAAGATGATGGCAACCCAGTACCACGGCAGCGACATGATCGATGTCGCCGACTCGTTGGGGTTCATCAGCAGGTTGAACAGGAACTCGAATGGCCAGATGAAGGCATCGAGCAGCCAACCGAGGTTCTGGTCGGTCCAGTCAACGATCTGCTTGATCCACTCACCAAAGTGGAACTCGTAGTCGTCGAGCCAGGAGTTCTCAAGGAAGCCCGGGCGGTCGGAACCGGTTTCTTGCTGTGCCAGGAGGGTTTGGGCGAGGAGCGTCATTGTGCTGCCCCCACAAGCTCGGCTTCGGAGACTTCAGGTTCGACAACCTCGGTCGTTGAACCGGCAACGGACAGGTAGACCTTCTTGCGGCGGAAGTCGTTCATGATTCCGCGTGCGATGGCGAAGAAGACGCCAGCACCGGTGAGCGCCAGCAAGATGCCGGCACCGGTGAGCGCATTGCGGTCGTTCAGGTAGTCGGTGTCGCCGTTGCGGCTGATCGACAGCGTGAACGCCAGTGACAAGAAGAAGATTGCCGAGGCAGGTGCCGCGATCACGGCACCGAGGCGCCAGCGGTTCGACTCGATCGGACGAGTCACCGCCAGCATGAGTGCCGCGACGACGGCGATTGCGCCGAAGATCAGCACTGGCCAGCCAAGCAATGGCCCGGAGCTCTGGAGGCCCTTGACGAAGATGCGGTTCGCCGCATCTGCGCCGGCCCGCTCGTCAACCACCCAGGCAGCGATGGCGCCCAAGAAGAGGAACACCCCGCCGATTGCGGCGGTGATGACCATGCCGAGTGGGAACGAGGACGAGATCGGCACGCGAGCTGCGTAAGGAGCCCGGAACACCGCCATAAGTGCGCCAGCTGAGGCAACGCCTGCGCCGATGACGGCGAGGTAAGCGCCAATGCCAGTGCTGACATCGGTGACCGCGGGATGCGGCTGAGCGATGATGAACGCTAGGGCAACGCCGAGTGCGCCGACGGCGGCGATGAGCGCACCGTCTGCGGCAAGACGAGGCGTACCTCGCACGAACGTGTCGACAGCGATGAGCAAGGCGATGGCCAGCATCACCGCAAGGGCGATCAGCTGGGTCGTGTTGAATCCGATGCCCACGAGGTTGAGCACGAAGTTCAACACCACGAGGGTTGCAAGGATCACGAGTCCATAACCCTGGAGCTTGTTCAGCAGGCGGGAGATCCCGTCGCCGATCGTTACCAGTGGACGGATCGCCGCTGCGAGAGCGAGGATCGAGAGGAAGAGCACGAAGATGCCGAAGAACGAGCCACCCGATGCGGCGAGGCCGTTGAAGCTTTCGCCCGCAAGACTCTCGTCTGCGAAACGACCCCAGCTGCTGATCTTGCCGGCGCCACTCGACCACGTCAGGAACGTGGCGATGATGGCAACGGCGGAGCCGCCGACGGCCAGCATGAGCCCCATCCGCTCACTTGCGGTGATTGGCTCTGGGTACTCGGTGATTTCGGGCTCGACCGGAGTCGACTCGATGAGTTCAGCTTCGCCGTTCAGCTGCAGGTAGGTGCCTTCGGCGTCGCGGCCGTAGGCAAATGCCTGGCGGATGCGAGCCAGCAGGCTCAGACCATCGCCGGCTTCGGGCTGGCTGATGCGGTCGAGGATGACGGCGGTCAAGAAGAACGTCAGACCGGCGCCAGCGCCGAGTGCGATGTTCACGTTGTTGATGGCACGGAAGATGAGTTTGCCGAGGCCGTCAGCACCGATGTAGGCGGCGATGCCGAGCATCGAGAACGCCAGCAGCAGTGTCTGGTTGAAGCCGGTCATGATCGCCGGACGGGCCAAGGGCAGCTGGACATCGGTCAACACGCGAAGCTCGTTCGCGCCGAAACTTCGACTGGCTTCGACCACATCTTCGGGCACCTGTCTGATGCCCAAGTTCGTGAGACGCACCAACGGTGGCAGTGCGTAGATCATCGTGACCATCGTGGCGGAGACGTTGCCGATGCCGAAGAAGGCAATGAACGGCAGCATCCAGACGAACGAGTGGATCACCTGCATGGCGTCGAGCACGGGACGGGTGACGTTCCATACGCCGTCGAAGCGTCCGCAGAGCACGCCGAGCGGGATACCGACGATGACGCAGAGCGCGACCGAGATGATGATCATGCCGAAGGTCTTGGAGACCTGTTCCCAGTACTCCTGGCCGAGAAAGCCGCACAGTGCGGTCATGCCGGCGACCATGAGTCCGATGCGGGTGTTGCGCATGAACGACCCCAGCAGGAACATCACGATGACCATCCAGATCCACGAGATGCTCATGATCGAGTCGCGCGCCGGGTTCTCGTTCATGATGAAGTTGAACAGCGTCTCGAACGGCCACTTGATGGTGTCGGTGACCCATTCGGCTTCTTGGTTGACCCAGTCCGACGTCATCTTGATCCAGTCGCCGAAAGGCACCCGGAAGGCGTCGAGCCAGTTGTTGTCGCTGATGGGGACGTTGCGGTCGATCTGGTCCGGTCCGTCCACTGATTGGAGAGCGACCAGCTTGGAGGAGAGCAACATCACATGAACACCTCGCGCTCGAAGCCGTCGATGAGGCTCTCGACTCGGCCCATCTCTTCGACCATCTCGCGAGGATGGAGCACGCCGATGAGCGAACCGTTGTCGTCGACGACGGCGATGGGCAAGCCCTTGCCAGCGGCGGCATAGATGTTGTTGAACTTCTGCGTTGGTGTGGTCACGTCGAAGTCGGTGCGAAGCGCGGAGTCGACCGAACCGTCAGCGGCGAGTGCTTGGAGGGCAGCCTGGGGGGTCAGGACACCTGCGGGCCGGCCGCTGTCGTCAACGACGAAGCCGCCGTCACCGCCAATGGCGGAGACTGCAGCTGCGATGCCCGTATCGGGTCCGATGACCACGGCGTCGCGCATGATCTTGGAGACGTCGATGACGCGTCCCTGGTCGACGTCCTGCACGAACTCGGCGACGTAACCCGTCGCCGGCTGGGTGAGGATCTCGTCGGGAGTACCGATCTGAACGACGGCGCCGTCCTTCATGATGCAGATGCGGTCGCCGATGCGCAGGGCCTCGTTGAGATCGTGCGTGATGAACAGGATCGTCTTCTGGAGATGGTCCTGAATCGCCATCATCTCGTCTTGCATCTGGCGACGGATCAGTGGATCGAGTGCCGAGAAGGCCTCGTCCATCAGCAGAACGTCGGGGTCCGATGCGAGCGCCCGGGCCAGGCCCACACGCTGCTGCATGCCGCCGGAGAGCTCGTTCGGCATCGAGTTGGCAAAGGAACCGAGGCCGACCAGGTTCAGCGCTTCGAGCGATGCGGCATCGCGAGCATCCTTGTCGACGCCCTGCACCTTGAGGCCGTAACCGGTGTTGTCGATCACCGACCGGTGCGGGAAGAGGGCGAAGTGCTGGAACACCATGGCCATCTTCTGGCGGAACTGCTGGAGATCACCACCGTCGAGCTCCTGGACGTTGGTGCCGTCGACCATCACCCGGCCGTCGGTGATGTCGTGCAGCTTGTTGACCGTGCGGATGGCGGTCGACTTGCCGGAGCCGGACAGGCCCATGATCACGAAGGTTTCGCCTCGGCGTACCTCGAACGAGACGTCGGTCATACCGACGACGTGGTCCGTTGCGGCCTGGACCTCGTTCTTCGTCAAACCATCTTTGGCGAGCTTGAGCGCTCGGCCTCGTGGCTGCGGTCCGAAGATCTTGTAGACGCTCTCAAGTCTGATGATCTCGTCCGCGGAGCTCTGGGTGCTCATTCCCCTCAACTTTCTACGGTCGCCATCCCCCGGCAACCGAATCGCTTCGAACCTAGCAGGAAGCGGCTTCGACCGGCTCGGGGCCCAAAATTCGCACAAATAGGCCACGTAGATCTGTCATGCGGTTCGTCGATTGGGCCACGCGAATGCCCAATTTGAACGACTGTTCAACGGAAGTCAGTCGTGCTTAGGTGTGCCCGAGCCGTGGCCCGAGTGAAATTCGTCATAGTCTCGGTGCGTGATGTCGTCGTGCCCGCACTGTTTTCAAGCGCTCGACGGTCACGAATCGACCGATATCTCGACGCCGGTTTTGCCGGTGGTGCCCCACGACGACTCGGTCGGAACGGTCGATATCACCGCCGGTTCGGCCGGGATGGCTTCGTCGAATGCTGCCTCGCGGGACGGAGCGCCGTGGCAGCCGCCGGCGGGTCCGCCTCGTAAACGATCCGGGTTGCCGGCGTTGGCGGTGAGCCTGTTGGTCGCGGTGGCAGCGGTTGTTGCGGCGCTGGTGTTTCTTCGTTCTGGCGACGAGGCGGCTGGCGCTGGCGATGCCGAGCCGGTTCCGGTCGCCGACTCGCCGTCATCAGACGATGCCGTGACACAGGACGGTGTCACCCAAGATGGGGCGCGCCTCGATCCCGACGCGTCGGCTGGCATTGGCACGACCGACCCGCTCGCCGCCGACCGGCTGGTTTCCGATTCGGTCGCCCAGCTGTTCCGAAACGACATCGGCGACTGGGCCGTCATCTACCCCTCGCCGATGGGGCTGCAGATCTTGAGCGAAGCCGGAACGGTCCAACCGGCCATCGAAACGGCGACGGGGTTCGAGGAAGCGGCCCAGTTTCCCCTGATCTCTGACGGGCGGCGCAGCTGGGCCGTTGATCCTGGACAGCTCGATCTGGCCTATCTGGTGTCCACCCAGTTCGTGGTGATCGACATCGACCAAGACGGCCGTGTCGCCTTCATCAATGACCTTCGAGATCCGCGGAATATCGGCGAAAGCTCCTACGGTGCGTGGGGTCCTGGCTTCGACGTGCCGGCCGATGCCGAGATCCTGGCGATTCGCGAACGGGGCCTGTTCGTGTTGCCTCGCACGGGTGGAACTTTTGAGTACGTGCCGAACGGCGTCGAGGCGTTCAGCGACGACGTGCTCGTGGCAGCATCGATCGACAGCGAAGTGCTGGAGCGGTGCGACGAGTCCCTGGTGTGCGAGCTCTACATCACGACGCCGGCCCATCCCGAACCACGGGTTATTGACTTCGGGGCCCGCGATCAGGTCTGGATCTCACCCGGCGGCGAGTGGCTCGTCGCCCGGACATTGGCTGGCGAGTCGCTCCTGCTCTCCACCGAAACGGGAGAGCGAACCCCGCTGGCGGGTTCGGTGAGGGCGGTCGATTGGTCCGACGACGCTCAGATCGCGGCGATCCTCACCGACCAGGAGTTGACGATGGTGTTTCCGGGACAGGCGGAAAGTCAGTCGGTGACGCTGCCGATTGCTCCGTCGGCGTCGGCCGTGCTTCTGGTTCCGACGGGGTAGTGCCACGGGGCTGCGGGCGATGATCTTCGATGCATCGCTCGACGAGCGGCATCGGATGATTGTGTCGAAGTCGGTCACGTTCAGACACGAAGATGCTCGGCGGCACTCGCGGGTCAAACGACTTCATGTACGCCTCGCCGTGCTCGTCGAGCTTTTCCCATGTCGCGGAGAACGCCCATCCGGTCGGCCCGGTCACATCTCGGGTGGCGCGGTGAATGTTCGAATTGAGGCCTCGTCGGCCGGCGCGTCGCGCCTGCCATTCGAGGTACAGCTCGCGAGTGCGACGGCGGAATCCCTTAGCCATTGCCCCGCACCTTAGGTTGCGTCATGCCGTTATGGGGTCCCGTCAGGGGGTCGATCCGTAAGGGGGTGGATTAATGGCCGGTCTTCTGTCATAGTTCGCGCGTGCGACTCGACATCGACTCGCTGCGTACGCTCCGGGCGATCGTTGAGTCTGGATCATTTACTGGTGCGGCAGCTCGTCTGCACCTGACGCAGTCAGCAGTCAGCTGGAAGATAAAGCGCCTCGAGGAACGCCTCGGACACGCGCTCCTCGTGCGAGATGGCAAAACCATCGAGCCCACCGAGATGGGCCACGAACTCTTGTTGCACGCCGACAAGATCCTTGCGGCGCACGACGAAGCGATCGCCAGCCTCAAGTTGCGCGAGCTCACCGGCACGGTGCGCCTCGGCTGCAACGACGAGCCAGATCTCGCCCAGTTCGCCGAGATCATCCGCTCGTTTCGGCTCGAACATCCTCGAGTCCGAGTCAATACCCGTATTGCGCTCAGCAGCGTTGTGGCCGCCTGGTTGCGAGCGGGCGAGCTCGATCTGGCGCTGCTCCAGGTCATGGCCGACGATGTCAAAGACGACGATGTCGTCATTCGCCGGGGCCGTCTCGAGTGGTTCGCCTCTTCGGATCTGGTGCTCGGCGATGACGGTGCGATCCCGCTGATCACGTTCGGCACGCGTGGCTTCTATCGGCCGATCGCCGAACGGGCGCTTCGCGAAGCTGGCTTCGACTACTTCGTTGCCGTCGAATGCGAAAGCAGTGCGGGTGTCATCGCTGCCGTCGAAGCTGGGCTCGGCGTCAGCGTGTTGAACGACGACCATCCGGTCGCGGCGAACACGTCGACGCGAACGCACTCCATCAAGTTGCCGGGTCCACTACCCGAGGTTTGCTTCGTCGCTCGACGCTCAAAGCGCACCCGCGACTCGGCGGTCCGAGCACTCCAAGGCGCGCTCGTCAGCGGCTTCTCGCCAGATGCAGCGCCGGCCGATGGCTAAGACACCCCTGACCGGTGGCTGCGCCTGCGAGGGCGTGCGCTACCGCATCGATGCCGACGCGCGCTCGGTCACGAATTGCCACTGCGAACCGTGCCGTCGGATCACCGGTCACTTCGATGACGCCAGCGATTGCCGCCGTCTCGCCGACACGATCGAAACTATTGGCGGTGACCGGAACCTCGGGGTGAACGATGACTGATCTCGCCCCCACCGGAGCGGCGGGCGCCCCCGCAACCGAACCCGTGGAGCGAGGCGAGTCACGTCCGCTGATTCCTCGTTCGTCGGTCGCAGCCGCGACCTGGGCGCTCTTCGTCGGGCTGGCGCTCGTCATGATCGGCAACGGACTGAATGGCTCGCTGCTCGGCGTCCGAAGTGGCGAAGCCGGTTTCGGGCTTGCGGTCACCGGTGTGATCATGGCCGCGTACTTCGCCGGGTTCCTTGTCGGCACCGTGTATGCCGAGTCGGCGCTGCGAACGGTCGGCCACATCCGTGTCTTCGCCGCACTGGCTTCGATGGCGTCGACCGTGGTGTTGGTGCAGGCGATTTCGGTGCAGCCGATCACGTGGACCGCGACGCGATTCCTGTTTGGTGCCTGTACGGCTGGCCTCTACGTGGTGGTCGAGAGTTGGCTCAACGATCTGGCCACCAACGCGACTCGTGGACGCATCCTTTCCGTCTACATGATCGTCACGATGGGCGGCGTCGCTGTTGGTCAGCTCCTGCTGAGCGTCGAGGACACCTCGGGGTTCACCCTGTTCATCGTCGTGTCGGTGTTGGTGTCGCTGTCGCTGGTCCCGATCACGTTGTCGGCCTCGAGCGCTCCGCCGATCGCCACGCCAGAGCCGATCGGGTTGCGGGCACTCGCGCCGCGCATCCCGACGGGCCTGATCTCGTCGTTCTTCTCCGGAGCTGGCGCAGGTGCCCTCATCGGCATGGGTGCCGTGTACGCCGGCCAGGTCGACATGACGACCGCCCAGATCTCGCTGTTTCTCGCCGCACCGATGGTGGGCGCGATCGTGTTCCAGTGGCCCATCGGATGGCTGAGCGACAAGCTCCCTCGCCGTGGTGTTCTCTTTGCCGTGGCCGTCGCAGCCGCGGTCACCCCGTTGCTTGGGCTGGCGGTCGCGCCGACGTCGCCGATGGCCGTACTGGCCATGTTCCTCATGGGCGGCGCGATGTTCCCGTTCTATTCACTGACCATCGCGTATTCGAACGACTGGCTGAAGGCCGAAGAGATTCTGGGTGCGAGTGGCACGCTCGTGCGCGTCAACGGGACGGGAGCGATCGTTGGACCGCTGCTCGTCGCCGGTCTGATGGCCGGCGTGGGGCCGAGGCTGTTCTTCTGGACGATCACCGGGATCTTCTCGTGCGCGGCGGCATACATCCTGTTCCGGATCGTGTCCAAGGACGCGCTGCCACAAGAACGCCAGCGTCGCTGGGCGCCGATCCCGGCACGCGCATCTGCTGGTGCGGCGTACCTGATCCCGCGTCGCCGCCGCAACGCCGAGGGCATCCCCTCAGGCAAGCCGGTCAATCGTTAATGGTCTGGCGTTAGCGCATGTCGATCGGACGGGTCTTCCGCAAGCTTGATGCCGGGTGGGAAGCGATCGGTGAGCAATTGCCGACGTGGGACCACGTGCCGCCGCGGCCCGACGAGGCGATGGCGGTGTGGGTGTTGCCAGCGAGCGACGGATACCAGCCCGGCGATGTGATTGCGTTCGCCGAGACCGCGCATCGGCTCGTATCGCCCGTGCCTCGTGACGATGTTGCCTGGCAGAACGTGCAGACCCAAGCGCTGCTGTTGCACGAGTTCGACGAGGTCCGCACCTGGATGGCGGGCATCGAACTGTGGCTGTGCATGCGGATCAACGGCGACTGGCGCACCTGACCCTGCGAACGGGTGTCAGGCACCGTTCGGGTGGGACGGCGTAGGGGTCGGGTCGTGGCTGTGGGTTAGCTTCGGCGAGATGAGCTTGGTTGTCGCAAGGGTCCCACGATGAAGGTTCGGATCGGCGTCGCTGCGGGCGCGGGAGCGACCGATGATGCGGCCGGATTCCTTCGCCTCGTCGATGCGCTCGATGATCTGGGCTACGACTCGATCTGGGTCCCCGATGTCATCACGATGTCGGTGTTCGACCCGATCGCTGCGCTGAGCTTGGCGGCAGGCCGCCGAGAGCGGCTCAAGGTCGGCACCCATTTGATCGTGCCCGGCCGCGACCCAGTGCGACTTGCCAAAGAGCTGGCAACACTCGACCGGCTGTCCGCAGGGCGGCTGCTGTTGCTGTTCGTGCTTGGCCTGAACCAGCCCGACGAACTCGACGCCCAGTCGGTCGTCGCCAACGAACGTTCGGCGATGCTCGAGGAATCGCTGCACATCATGCGCACGCTGTGGGCAGGCGAGACGCTCACCCACGACGGTCGCTTCCATTCCTACGACGCCGTGAAGCTGGCCGTGACGCCAGTGCAGGACCCGCTCGAAATCTGGCTTGGGGGACAAGTGCCCGCATCGCTGCGTCGATGCGGCCGCATCGGCGAAGGCTGGATGCCGGGTCTGTGCTCGCCTGCCGAAGCCGCCGAGATGCGCCGTGCCATCGAGGAGCATGCGGCCGCCGAAGGGCGTGAGATCGACGACGAGCACTTCGGCATGAACCTGACCTGGGTCGACGATGCGATCACCGACGAAGTGCGCGCCGCCGTCGAGTCACGGCGCCCCGGCTTCGACCCGAGTCACACGATCGG
>CAZEMU010000074.1:16441-19976 GCA_964513315.1 uncultured Acidimicrobiaceae bacterium
CCGCAGTACATGCCGGGGCCCTGGTAGCGGTAGTGGTCCTCGACCCGGCTGACCTTGGCCAGCTCAGGGTGGACCCAGGCCAGGTGGTAGTACTCCTGGAAGTTCTCGCTGATCAGCTTCCAGTTGGCCTTGATCTCGATGTCACGGGTTTCGACCGTGCGCCATTCCTGCAGCCGGTACGACGCAGTGCGATCGGGCAGATCACCGACCCAGTCTTCGAGCGGCATGGTGGTCGGATCGAGGCAGGCGAAGATCAGCACACCCCACTGGTCGACCCGGACCTGATGCAGGCCGTAGTCGGCTGGATCGAAGTCTTCGACGCCGGCCTCGGCGAAGCGAGGCGTCGAGATCAGCGTGCCATCGAGGTTGTAGCCCCATCGGTGATACGGGCAGCGGATCGTGTTGCCGATCTCGCAGTCACCCTCGGCGAGTTCAGTGCCGCGGTGGCGACAGCTATTGAGGAAGCCGCGCAGCTCACCGTCGCCGTTGCGGGTGAGCACAATCGAGGTGCCACCGACGTGGCGCACGAGCATGCGTCCTTGCACGACCTGATCGACCAATGCGACGGGGATCCACGAGGTGCCGAAGACCCGTTGCTGTTCGAGGTCGAAGAACGCAGGGTCGGTGTAGCAAGCAGCGGGGAGTGACTGGGCTTCCGCGAGTGGCTTGCGGGTGCCCGCCCACGCGGCCTCGTCGGTCCAGTCCATCAGTCCGGTCTCGGGTGAAGCCACCGATCAGCCTTCGAGGGGAGCAACGCCGGGAACTCGGCTCGGCCGCGAGAACACTTCGTCCATCATCGGGATGAAGTCTTCGATCGCCAGGTTGTCGTAGGCCGGGTCGAAGCAGTTCTGGTCGTACTCATGGCAGAAGTCGACGCAGGCATCGAAGTAGGGGGACTCGGCGTAGCGATCGCGGGCGTTGCGATCGCCGCCCATGTGATGGAAGTAGTAGTAGCCCTGGAAGATGCCGTGGTGCTTGATGACCCAGTGGGTCTCGTCGTCGACGTATGGAGCGAGCAACGCAGCGGCGGCATCGCTGTGGTTCTCGGGGGCGAAGCAATCGGCGACGTCGTGCAGCAGCGCGCCCACGACCATGTCGATGCGTTCGTTGTTGCGTAGCGCTCTGGTCGCGGACTGGAGCGAGTGGTCGTAGCGATCGATCTGGTAGCCGAGCGGATCGCCCTTGAGGAGCCCGAGCATCGACACGAGGTTCGGCACCACGTTGGCTCGGGCGTGCTGCTCGAACGCCGGGCCGAGCATCTCGTAGTCGGCTTGGTCGCCGTGCTGCATCTCGGTCCAGGTGACGGTTCTGTCAGCTAGGGGGTGCTCGGCGGTGCTCATCGGGCGTCTCCTGTGGAGAGTGCGTGCAACGATCGCACGTCGTCGAACTCGAAATAGGTGTCCTGCAGGTGGCGGCTGCCGCTGCTTCCGTCGAAGCCTCGACGGGCATGCAAGATGCGATGGGCGTGCAAGACCTGCATCATGCCGCCGTGACCGCGGAACTGGATCTGGTTCGCCGGATCATTCACGGCCCGAGCCAGCAGGTGATACGCCTCGTAGAACGCTTCGAGGTCAGGGTCGCACGGGTCGATCGGCTGCATGAGTTGGTTGCTGAACCGGATGCCGATGATGTCGCCGCGGCTGTTGCGGCGCACCAGCGGGGCGCGCGCCCAGCTCTCGGCGGTGTCGCTGTGCTCGCGGAACGCGACGGCGACGCGGGCGAGGACGTCGATCGCTTCGGGGGCCGTCTGCTGGATCTGATGCAGCACCCGGAATCCGTCGACGTTCACCCAGTCACCGCCTTCGACCTCGTTGACGAGCATGTGGATCAGCTGGCCGCTTGGGGGCCAGTGGTAGCTGGCGAAGTCGTTGTGCGGCGGCAACGGCTCGTCGGTGTGGGCGACGTTGTAGCCGTCGGCATGGAAGTAGACGTCGTGGAGCCGGTCGAACGGCGTGTCTCGGATCGGGACGCCGAGCTGCTCAAGGAAGCGGATGCACTCGCCGGACTCGCTGCCCATCTCGGTGATCAGGGTCATGCCGTCACGCATCGTCGCGTGCATGAATGCTTCGCGAGTCGCCTGGTCGTTGATGACGGCGGCGTACTCGAAGCGTTGCGGAAGGAACTCGTCGCTCCAGAGCCCAACCGGATGGTGCGCTCGATCGGCGATGTGAGTGATGCGGGCGAAGTCGTCGGGGGCAAACCGGCTGCTGTGGCCGTCGCTCCAGTCGATGAGTAGTGCACCGGCGTCGAGCGAGACCGCGGTTGCGGTTGGGACCTGCTCATGCTGGCCGAGGAAGTAGCGGTGTTCGCCGGTCTGGGTGATGCGGCAGGAGTCGCACACGCAGTTGTCTCGCAGCCAGGTCGTATTGATGGATCTGGTGTCACCATCGGGCCAGGTCAGCTCGACCCGGGTTGCATGCTGCGCCGCTGCTGTCGGAGCGTTGAGTGGCCAGCTGGATGTCGTTGGTGAAGCCTGCACCTGCATCGCAAAAAGCTACTGGCGGCGAACGGGCAGGGGAAGACCTCGCCCCATGAATCCGTGTCACGCCCCCGTTCGTGGGGCGCGAGATCTGTCAGGTGCGGGCGGCTTCTTGTACGTCGAAGATGGTTGTGTATCCACCGCGGGACCAGTCGGGCGCGGCGGGCATGCTACGCCCGTTGACCGTGAGCGTTTCGGGCGGCGCGCCGTCGCCGATGAGCTTGCCGCTCACACCGCCCGTTCGACCGTTCGCTCCGACACCGAGCAGCGGGAAGCTGTCGACGGCCGAATAGGTTTGCAATAGGAGCGGACGGACGCGGTCAGACTGGTTTGGCGTCGAGCCGTGCACGGCGCCGCAGTTGTGCACTGTCACCGAACCGGCGGGTCCGGTCAGCCATTCGACCGAGTCGAGATCGACACGCGGCAGGTCGTCTTTGCGGATGCTTCCGGTCCACCGACGGCCATCGTCGTAGAGGTCGAAGAGCTCGCCGGTGTGGCTTCCGGGTACGACGCCCATCGGACCCATGTCGTCGTCGACGTCGTGCAAGTAGACGCCGATGGTGAGCGGTGTGAAGTCGGTGTGGGGCCAGTACTGAATGTCTTGATGCCACTCGACCGCTTCGCCACCGCCGCTCCACTTGTAGTTCAGCTTGGAGTGATGGAAACGGGCCGGCTCACCCAGCAGATCGAGGGCGATGTCGGCGACCGGTCCGTGCAGCGCCAGCTCGTGGAACGCCGGGTGGCGATCGACCGGGTTCGTCAGGCGTCGCAGCCGTGGCTCGTCCGCGGTGTGGTCGGGCTCGAGGTCCAGAGCGCCGTCGCTCTTGGTGAGCGCCCGGCTCGCCTCGACGAACTCGTCGCTCGCCGCTCGGAGTCGATCGAGCCACTCGTCGTCGAGCACCGACTCGACCAACACGAAACCACGCTCGCGGTACTCGTCAACCTCGGCTTGGCTAAGCCGCCGCAGCATTGATGTCGAGGAGGCCGTCATGTCCCGATGCTACGACAGCCGAGTCGACGCCTCGAAACGACCACGCCTCGGGGTGGTTCCCGGTC
>CAZEMU010000075.1:0-6193 GCA_964513315.1 uncultured Acidimicrobiaceae bacterium
GGTAGTCGGGCCGGAAGTCATGGCCCCAGTCGCTGATGCAGTGCGCCTCGTCGCAGACGAGCATGAACGGAGTCTCTTGGAGCTTCGAGAACACGCGGCGACGAAAGCCTGGATTGGCCAGCCGTTCGGGTGCGATGAGCATGAGGTCGACGTTGTTCGCGGCGATCTCGGCTTCGATCTCTTCCCACGCGCCGAGGTTCGACGAGTTGATCGTGACGGCCTTGAGTCCAAGCCGCTCAGCGGCGGCGACCTGGTCGCGCATCAAGGCCAAGAGCGGCGAGACGACGACGGTCGGACCCCAGCCTCGGGAGCGAAGCATGCGGGTCGTCGAGAAGTACACGGCCGATTTGCCGAACCCGGTGCGGGCGACCAGCAGCGTGCGGCGGCGATGGGCGGCGACGGCCAATACGGCGTCGAGCTGCTCGGCTCTCGGTGACGCATCGGGCCCGGCGAGTGCGGCGATGTCCTGGGCGAGTTCGGCGCGAACCTCGTCGTCGGTCGGCCTCGGCGGCTCGCCGGCTGCGCTTTCCGGTAGTGCTGTCTGGGCGGGGGCGGTCTGCGTGGCAGCGCTCTGTGCGGGCGCGCTCGGGGGAGGCGAGCCTGGCGGGGGACCGCCGGCATCCATCAGCTCCGACTCATCCGGAGGTGGCTCGCCATAGGCATGCAGCGGAACCTGCTCGCCCGGCTCGGCCCACTGCTCCCTCTTGGATGGTTCCTTGCCGGATGGGCCGCTCACAGCCGCACGATGTCGGTCAGTTCGACCACGGCCATGCCCTGGTCGGCGCTGGCGTCGAGGTCAACGAGACCTTCGACCTTCCACTCGTTGAAGCCCTCGGGATCGACAACGGTCTGCACGACCTTGCCGCTCTCGCGGTCATAGGCGAAGTGCTGCGGGCCACGGGCCTCGGCCCCGGTGATGACTTGCTCGTGGTCGTCGAAGTACGCCGCAAACCGGTCATGCAGTTCATCGCTCGACAGCTTGCTCGTGGCCTTCAGTCCGGTGAAGTCCTCGCGGGCGAGCAGATGGATCCAGCGGAACGCTTCGTTGCGGACCATCGTGCGGAAGCCCCGCTCGTTCGTCGTGACGTCCCGCCTCGGCGGTTGCACGTCTCCGACACCCGCAACTTCGTCGGGGTCCTCGGGGTTGGTGAGCTTCTCCCACTCGTCGAGCAGGCTCGAATCGACCTGGCGGACGAGTTCGCCCAGCCAGTCGGTCAGGTCGTAGAGCTCGTCGGTCTTGGCATCCTCAGGGACGTTCTGCACCAGGCCCTTGTAGGCATCACCGAGGTACCGAAGCAGCACACCCTCGGATCGTTTGAGCCCGTAGTGGTTCACGTACTCGGCGAACGTCATCGCCCGCTCCCACATGTCCCGCACGATCGACTTGGGCTCGACGTTGTTGTGCCCGACCCACGGATGGTGACGGCGGAAGACGTCGAACGCTGGGTACAAGAAATCGGCGAGCGGCTTGGGCCACTCGAGTTCCTCGAGGCGCTCCATGCGCTCCTCGTACTCGACGCCTCGAGCTTTGAGGTCGCTCACCAGCTGGCCGCGCATCTGGTTGAGCTGCGCGGCCAAGATCACCCGAGGTGATTCGATCACAGCCTCGACCACGCTCAACACGTTGAGCTCGTACTCCACCGCCAGATGCACCGGACCGGTTGGCTCCGACTCTGCCTCTTCAAGAGCTGCATCCTCGAGCGGCTCAGCATCGGGCTCGTCGGACGGGGCTGCTTCGAGTGCCTCGATCGCTTCGACGGCGAACAGCGACAGTGGCTGAGTGAGGGCGAAGTCGTCCTGGAGGTCGATCGTGACCCGCACCATGCGACCCTCGTCATCGGGCTCGTCGAGTTGCTCGATCACGCCCGCATCGACGAGAGACCGGTAGATGCCGATCGAGCGGCGGATGTGGGTCCGTTGCTTCTTGCGCGGCTCGTGGTTGTCGACCAGCAGCTTCCGCATGGCCGCACAACCGTCGCCGGGGCGGTCGAGGACGTTGAGCATCATCTGGTGGCTCACGCCGAAGCTCGACACCAGTTCCTCGGGCGCGCCGTTGACGAGCTTGTCGAACGTCTCTTCGCCGAAGTGGGCATAGCCCCGATCGGGCGGCTTCTTCTTGACGAGCTTCTTGCGCTTCTTCGGGTCGTCGCCGGCCTTGGCCTCGGCCTTGATGTTCTCGGTGATGTGGTTCGGCGCTTGGGCCCACACATCGCCGATGTCGTCGAAGCCCTTGCGGCCAGCACGACCAGCGATTTGTTGGAACTCGCGGACCCGCAGAACCCGCGTGCGCTCGCCGTCGTATTTGAACAGCTGGCTGAGCAGCACCGCTCGGATCGGCACGTTCACACCGACGCCGAGCGTGTCGGTGCCACAGATCAGCTTCAGCAGGCCCTTCTGGGCGAGCCGTTCGACGAGCAGCCGATACTTGGGAAGTAGTCCCGCGTGGTGCACGCCGATGCCGTGGCCGATGAAGCGACGGAGGTCCTTGCCGATCGGCGAGTCGAACCGGAAGTCGCCGAGCTCGGCCTTGACGGCGTCCTTCTGTTCCTTGGTGAGCACGTTGGTGCTCATGAACTGCTGGGCGGCTTCGGTCGCTTCGCGCTGGGTGAAGTAGACGATGTAGATCGGCGCCCGGTCGGCATCGATCAGCTCTTCGACCGACTCAAGCAGCGTCGTGGTGCGGTACTGGTAGCGCAGCGGCACGGGGCGCTTGGACGAGCTGACCAGCGCTGTCGGACGCCCGGTTAGTTCCGTCAGACCGGTCTCGAAACGAGTGGTGTCGCCGAGCGTCGCCGACATGAGCAGGAACTGCACGTTGGGAAGTTCGAGCAGCGGAACCTGCCAGGCCCACCCACGTTGTGGCTCTGAGTAGAAGTGGAACTCGTCGATGACGACGATGTCGACCGCTGTGTCGGCGCCTTCGCGCAATGCCTGGTTGGCCAGGATCTCGGCCGTGCAGCAGATGATCGGCGCGCCCGGGTTGACCGACCCGTCACCGGTGATCATGCCGACGTTGTCGGTGCCGAACTCGCGACACAGCGCAAAGAACTTCTCGGACACCAGCGCCTTGATTGGCGCGGTGTAGTAGCTGCGACGGCCCGCAGCGAGGCCGGCGAAGTGGGCGGCGGTTGCGACCAGCGACTTCCCCGACCCGGTCGGCGTCGCGAGAATCACATTGGCGCCACCGAGGAGTTCGAGGATCGCTTCTTCTTGATGGTCGTATGGCTCGATGCCGGCGTGGTCGAGCCAGTCGAAGAAGCCCTCAAGGATGTCGTCGGGATCGTCACCGTCCGGCAATCGGTCCAGGAGCGGAGTGGCAGAGAGCGCAGTTGGCGGCAGCGAAGCGCCAGCGTTGGCCACCTCATCGGCAAGGTCAGACATCGGGCCTTTCAGACTGGCTGGGCGAGCTGTGGCTGCGCCGAACTGGCGGAGCTGAAGTCGCCGCCGAGTCGATCCAGCCACGGCGGCGCCGTTGCTGAGGGTATGCGAACCGGGCGCTGGGGAGCTTCGGTGCCGAGCAACCGGTCCCATACACCTGTCGTGACGCCCAGATTCGTGCGGGCTCCGGCGAAGTGATGGCGGAAGTGGCGTTGGCGCATGCGCACCCCGAGCGCCGTGCTCGGTGCCCGGTGATGCAGACGGTGGTGAACGATGTCGTAGGTCGAGTAGCCGGCGCTCCACGCCATGCCCGCCGCAACGACCGCAGCGGCGGGAAGTGTGGGTGCGGCGGCGAGCAGCGCTCGAGACCCAGCTGCACCGGTCGCCGCCATGGCGACGTGACCTCCCGCTCGACCCCACAACACCGACCAGTTCGGGTCGCGGTGGTGGTTCTGGTGGATGCCGCCCACCGGGATGCGGGCGAGCACGCGCTTGGCGGTCGAATCCGTCGGTGGCCGGTTGGCGGCACCACTCTTGCCGAACGGCCCGTGCAGCACCCAACGATGGGTCGCGTACTCGGTGAACGTCCAGGCGGCGGCCCCAGCGACGAGGCCGGTTGCCAACTGTGCGGCTCGACTCACAGGCTCATTGTGCCACGCAACGATTCCATGCGCCGTCGGGTCTCGTCGAACAGCGGAACCCGCACCGAAACCCGGCTTCCGCCGAGGCGCTCGTTGCTGCCGATCACCATCGAACCGCTCAGCTCGCTTTCGACCATCGAACGAACGATGATCAGTCCCAGGCTCGCCGAATCCTCGATGTCGAAGTCGTCCGGGAAGCCGATGCCGTCATCGCTGACATGGAGCACGACCGCGTCGGGGTCGACGCGCATCGTGACCTCCACCATCGTGCCGTTCGCATGATCGATGACGTTCTGGACGAGTTCGCTGGCCACGAGCGCAAGCGGCGTCGTCAACTTGCTCGGCAGAATCGCCGAGTCGGCGTTGATCTCGAAACGCACCGGGTGCACGGGGTCGACGAGCGAGTCGCGGATCATCGTGGTCAGGGTCGACAGGATCTCGCCGAACTGGACCTCGTCGTCGGTGCGATGCGATAGCAGCTCGTGCACGATGCCGATCGAGCGAATGCGCCGAGCGGACTCGGCCAAGGCGGCGCGGGCGTCTTCGCTATCGACACGCCGGCTCTGGAGCTGCAGGAGCGACGAGGCCGTCTGCAGGCTGTTCTTCACCCGATGGTGAATCTCGGCGATCGTGGCGTCCTTGGTCATCAGCAACCGGTCACGCTGGCGGAGCTCGGTGATATTGCGCACGAGGACGATGGCGCCCGTCACGACATCGCGGGTGAGGAGCGGGATGCACAACGTCGACAGGACGCCGGAGCCGAGGTCGATCTCGTCGGTGTACTCGAGCCCATTGGCATAGGCCTGGCGGAAGCCGGGCGCATCGATGTCCATGTCGCCGAAACGCTGGCCCATGTTGACGTGGATCTCGCCGACCTGACGCAGCACGGTCAGTGCGTTCGGCGATGCGTACTCCAGACGCCCGGCACGGTCGAACAACAAGATGCCATCGCCCACGCGAGGCGGATGGTCGTGACGGCGAGTCTCAACTCGGAACGGGTAGCTGCCCGCAGCGATCATTGCGGCGAAGCGGCGAAAGGTCGCGAAGCTCAACAGCTCAAGGTCGCCGGGCATGACCTCGATCGAGGGAGAGAACTCGCGGGCGAGGACGCCGACGATCTCGCCATCGATGTTGATCGGCACCGCCAAGGTGCGGATCCACCGCGAGCGACGTTCGAGCCAGATGCCGCCGTCGACGATCTCTCCGTTGTTGAACGCCCTGGTGGCGAGCGGTCGGTTCCGCATCGGGAACGAGCCGCCAGCTTGGTCAATCGGGTAGACGGTTCGGGCGTTCATCGGGCGCACGTGCGAAACGACGCGGAACTCGTTGCCTTCGGGGATCATGAGGAGCACGTCGGCCTGCGACAGGTCCGCGAGGAGCGGACTGGCTTGGCTCAGCCGTCGGAAGTGGCGGTCCCGGCTCGGCTGGGCTTCGTCGCGTGTCATCGCTGCGCTGGCGCGATCGAGGTCACGCCACGGGTTGGGCTTGACGATGCTCGCGATAGGCGAAGCGGAATCGGTGCACGAGATAGCCGAGCAGCGCCGCGCCGACGAGCAGCAGCGCGTAGCCAAACCAGCCGATGCGTTCGACGGTCGTGATCTCGATCGTGATGCCCTCGGGTTCGGCCGCGCTCGGGTCATACCGGAACGTGTAGAGGTCGCTCACGAGATCGTCGTCGACACCGATGGTCGTATACGACACGGTGTAGACGCCGGGTACTTCGAGCGGCTCGATGGGGATGACGATCCGCATCTCTTCTCGGACGGCCTTGCCGCCGATGGGGTTGCCGGCCGGGTCGATGAGCTCGGCCCGGAAGTCAGCCTCGGTGTCGAGACCGCTGAACTGCAGCGAGATCGAGTGGAACTCGCCACCGACGACCGAGTCAACGCGGGGCGAAGCTTGGCGTAGTTCTGCGTGTGCAAGCGCTTCGGGCGCCGCAGTCACAACCAACCCGAACGCAAGCACAAGTGCGGCAAGGACATGCCGCAATCGGCTGATGTCACGAGCTCGCCAGATGCCGTCTGAGCTGATCGACTCACGCCTCATGACCATGTTTTGGAGGGTAGCGGGCACCAGTCCCCGGGCCGGGTTCGGGCCGGTTGTAACCTCCGACATATGCGTGTCTACCGGCTTCACGATGCCAGCTGGACGCGTCTCGTTACCCACCGGGTGCG
>CAZEMU010000075.1:6293-19964 GCA_964513315.1 uncultured Acidimicrobiaceae bacterium
AACGTCCTTGAGCGACGTCTTGCGATCTGTTCAGGACCGGGGGAGCAGCAGGGCGTCGCGGGGACGACGATCGTCCAGTCGAAGTTCGACGGCGCGCACATCGTGGCGAGCGGCGACCGTTGCGTTCGGGTCGCCGAACAGGTTTCCGAGCTGCAGCAGACGGGCATTCCTGCCCTGATCGATCTGGTGCAGGCGCCCACCGCTGAGCTCCCCGAGTTCGAAACCGACTGGCGTGACTGGGTCGAGCCGTTTCAGAACGTCTCGCGCTCGGTCTCGACCGGCGCCGGAGTCTGGTTCACGCTTCCCTCGATCGTTGGCATGAGCAGCTTGGCCAGGCTGACCGCATTCCCCGTGCTTGTGCGCGACACCGACGTCCCGATCGATCCGTCCGCGTGGGCGACCTTGTTCGAGCGACACCTGCCCCTGACCGTGCGCGGCATGGTGATCGGAGCCAGCGGGCTGTTCCCGATGTCCGACTCGGTCGCCGTCGCAACCGAGTCGATCGCCGAGTCGGTCCGGCGCCGAGTCGGCTAGTTCAGCCGCCGGTAAGGCGGGCGCGAGCTGCGGCGCTGCGCTCGAGCAGGTGCGGCGGCACCATTGCCCGCAGCGCGGCGAGCGGATCGTTCGCATCGACTTCGGCGGCACCTGCGGCCGCTTCGCCGCCACCTGCCGCTGCGTTCGCTGCGGCTTCAGCAGCGCGAGCCTCGGCTTCGGCGGCTGCCTCTTTGGCGTCTTTCCACGCGTCCCAGTGGTACGGGCGGACGATCTCGTCACGGTCGAGCGACCCGAGGTCGACGCCGTTGTCGAAGAACACCCAGTAGCGGACCCAGTCGAAGCCGTTGATGACCTTGATCCGGCCTTCGGTGCCAGCGGGCACGCCGGGGAGGTCAACGGTCGCCAGGACCGTGTCGTTCTTCTTGAACGGGGTCCCGAATTCGACGGTGCGGTTGAACAGAGGCATAACGACGCCACGCTAGCGCCCCGGGCTCGCTCAGCCTCGACCAAGTACTGCACTCGATCACAACCCGAGCCTGAGAGCCTGGCGAGGCGGCACCGCTAGCCTCGGCAGAGATGCAGTATCCACCCGACGCTCTCGATGACAGTGCCCTTGCCTTCTTCACCGAACGGCACTTGGCGACCCTTTCGCTCGTCGTCTCGGGCGACGAAGTCCACGTAACCCCGGTCGGGTTTACGTGGGACAATGACACCGGCACGGCCCGGGTGATCACCTTCGCGGCGTCGAAGAAGGCCCGTCTTCTCGAAGCTGCCGGCTCGATGACCGCAACGCTGTGTCAGGTTGACGGCGGCCGGTGGGCGGCGCTGCATGGAACGGCGACTGTGTCGTCGGATCCCGACGTGTGTGCTGATGCCGTGCGCCGCTATGGCGAGCGCTATCGCCCCGCCAAGGACCGCGGATCTGATCGGCGAGCGATCGAGATCGTGGTGCAGAAGATCGTCGGCCGTATCCCCGAGTGAGCATCGAGATTGCTCGTTGACACCGGATCAAGACAGTGTCGTCCCGACGACGAACGGCCCGCTTCGATGGATTTGGGCCTAGCGATGGACACATCGCAGGCCCGCGAGGTGCCATTCTGTAGATCGTGTTGACCCGCTTGCGCCGACCGCGCCTCGTTCTCGTGCTGCTCGTCGCTCTCGCGATGTGCGTCTCCGCATGTGGCTCCGATGTGGCGCTGCCCGACTCGGTCACACGTCAGCTCGACATCCCGAACAACTCGATCGCGACCGTGAGCGACTCGGTCTCCGAGGAAGTCCCACGGATCGACCTGCTGCAGGCCACGTCGAGGGCTCGGGCGCTCGGCACCGAGTTGCGCTTCGTGATCGCTGGCGATGCCGACGAACTCGTTGATGCCCAAGCGGTCGCTGACCGGTACGGCGGCACGGTGCTGTCCTTCAAGTCCGGCGACGAACGTTTCCTGGCGAGCGGCGAAATGTCGGCCGACCAGCTCGACCGAGCCATGGCTGCCGTCAGCGGCCAGCCCGATATGGGAGCTGCAGCCCTCGCGTTCGTACGCCAGCTCGAAGAAGATGGCGGCATCCAAGCCGGCAGTAGCGGTGTTCCCTGGTGGATCTGGGCCCTCCTCGCCATCGCCGTCGTCTTCGTGCTCTGGCAGCTCCGCTCCTATCTCTCCGCTCGCAAGCGGGCAACACGTCGCCGCGAGAACTTTGCCCACCGCCAGGACATCCTGCGGGACTGGGCCCAGCGCCTCGGCCCCGAGGTCGATGCGGTGCAGCCGCACTACGCACGCCTCGACATCGACGGCCGCCGCATGCTCGACGAATCCCGGAGCCTCATCGAGTCGGTCGTACCTGCCGTTGCTGACGCGTCGTCGCTCGGCGAGCTCGACGCCTCAGAGATCCGGATCGCACGCACCGCCATCAAGCTGCGGACGCTGCGCCAACAGCTTGGCGTCTAACCGCCAGAGGAACCGCTCATGCCGACAGGTCCGGAAACGGTCATCGTGACCGACCTCGACGGCACGGTGTGGGACAACTCGCTGCTCGCGCACCCCGACACGCTGGCAGCGATTGCCGACGTGCAGGCCCGCGACGACGTCGGCTTACTGGTCGCGACTGGACGGCGTCGCAACAGTGCCCGTCGTGCCTTCGAAGCGAATGCCATCGCCGCACCGGCGGTGCTGCTCAACGGTGCCGTCGGCTTCGACTTCGTGAACGAAGAGCTCTTCCACTCGATCACGTTCGATCCCGAGGGCCTTCGGCGCGTACTCACGGTGCTCGACGATCACGGGGTGGCTCCGGTCGCGTACCTCTCCGACACGACTGCGGTTGCGGTCGAGGGCGTCACGACCAGCGCCCACCACCTGGGGACGCTCGAGGGCGACCTGGTCTGGTGGACCCTTGAGCAGCTGGCCGAACGAGACGACGTGCTCGGCTTGAGCATGCTGGGCATCGACCGCGACCTCGTTGGCGCAGCCCACGATGCGCTCAGTGGCGAGGCCCATGCGGTCTCGAACCTATTCGGCGACGCCCTCTACCCGCCGGCATCGATGATGGTTGCGCCGCCGGGCGTCGACAAGCAGCGAGGCATCGAGACGTGGTTCGCCCACGCAGGCTGGGCGCCGCAGCGAGTCATTGCGATGGGCGACGCCGGCAATGACATCGCGATGCTCGAAGCCGCCGACGTTGCCGTGGCCATTCGCACCGCCACCGACGACGTGCGTGCCTTGGCCCAACACGAGATCAGCCCACCCGCCGAAGGCGGATGGGCTGAAGTGCTCGATCTGTTGTAGCGCTCGAAGCGCTACCGGCTAGTTGCCGGTCGTGTCGACGAACTCGATGCGGCGGTTCTGCTGCTTGTCCTCAGGGGTGAGGTCGGGATCGATCAGCAGCTGGGTTTCGCCGTAGCCAACCGGGGTGAGGATCTCGGGGTCCACACCGCCAGCGGTCAGGTACGCAACCACCGAGTTGGCACGAGCGTCGCTCAGGGCGAGGTTGCCCGCTTCGCCGCCGTCAGAGTCGGTGTGACCCTGGACTTCGAGCTGGGTACCCGCAGGCACGTTGGTGAGTACGACGATGGCGTTGTCAAGCGTTGGCACCGACTCGGGCAGGATCTCGGCGCTACCGACGGCGAACTGGATCGGCTCGAGTCGGAGCAGCGCGTTGAGGTCGGCGGTGGCGAGGCTTCGCTGGATCGAGCCAGGCACCAGGACACCTTCGACGATGTGGACGATGCCGTTGTCGGCCATGAGGTCGGCCTGGATGACACCGAAGCCGCCAGGGAGGGTGCCGTCAGCGCCGATGCGCAGGGTCTCGCCCGCAAGGGTTTCGAACTCGGCGCCCGGGACGACCTGGTCGCTGGTGATCACACCAGGTACGACGTGGAAGCCGACGGTCGTGGCGAGCTGATCCTCGTCGAGACGAGCGACGACGTCACCGGCGGCGTCGAATGCGTCATTGGTCGGGGCGAAGACGGTAAAGGGTCCAGCGTCAGGGTCTGCCAGCACCGGCACGAGACCGAGCTGGTCAGCGACGCCGACCAGGGTGCTCAGCTCAGGGGTGCCGACCGCGAGATCAGCGATGGTGACGACGGGAACTGCCGTGGGCTCGGGCTCAGGGGTTGCCGTCGGCTCGGGCGTTGCCGTCGGTTCTGGTACAGCGGTCGGCTCGGGCTCAGGTTCTGGCTCGGCTTCGACGGGCTCGGCTTCGGGCTCTTCGATCGTCTCGACCGCGGCCTGGCGGACTTCGCTGTTGCCGCACTGCCACAGGATCAGGCCCAGGATGAGGCCACCCGCGATCAGAAACGCTGGGATCAACCAGGCAAGGCCGGTGCGGTCACGGTCGTTGTAGTCATAGGAAGCGGCGCCGGCGCCAACGGCGCCACCGCTTGACGCGGCCGCAGCGACACCGGCGCCAGTGCCAGTGCCAGCGGCACCGCCGGCAGCTGCACCCATCGCGGGGATCAGTGCACCGAGACCACCGGCGCCAGCCAGCGATGCGATGCCGTCGAGGAAACCGGCGCGGTCGTCGTCGTCGGCTTGTGCGAGGATGTCACCGAGCGGTCCGTCGGCACCGATCGTGGCGAGCTGCTCGGAGAGGCCGTCGGCATCGAGGCTGTCGTCGTCACCGATCTTGCCGAGCATGCTCATGACGGCGGGGGCGAGCATCGGCAGGAAGCGGGTGACCGACGAGATGTCGACGCCCGACTCATTGCTGATGTGGCCTTCGATGGCGCCACGCTGCTTACCGAACAGCGATCCGACCAGTCCAGAAGCGAGGCCGGTTCGATCGCCCTGCTCGAAGAACGAGCCGATCGAGGCGAGCAATCCGCCCTTGTCGGTGCTGACCAGTCCGTGCAATGCACTGGCCCCATCACCGCCCGATTGGGCTCCGAGGCCGGCGAGCACGGCGGGGATCGCCGAGCCGAGCATCGAGCGGGTGTCGGCCTCGTTGGTGCGCAGGCCGCCCATCAGGCTGGACACGTTGTCCGATGTGCCCAAGGCTCCAGTGATCTGATCTAGCAAACTCATGGGACGGAATCTAACGAACAGCACCACCGTCGCCACGGATTCAGTGTGGTGAGGTAACTCTCGGCCTCAAGAAATCGGCTACCTTCGCCGCCATGTCTGAGACTGCAACCGAGACTCCTGAGCTGTTCCATCCCGGCATCGTTGCCGAGCGAGCGCCCGATCGGGCGGCCGTTGTAATGGCCACGAGCGGCGAGCAGATGACCTATGCCGAGCTCGACGCCAAGGCCAACCAGCTGTCGCAGTTGTTTCGTGCCGCAGGTCTGCAGCGGGGCGATCACATCGCTCTCTGTATGGAGAATCGCCTCGAGTTCTTTCTGATCTGCTGGGGCGCTCATTACGCCGGGCTCTACTACACGGCGATCAGTTCACGCCTGACGACCGACGAGGTCGAGTACATCGTCAACGACTGTGGCGCGCAGGCGTTCATCACGTCGCCGTACAAGGCCGAACAAGCTGTCGCCATCATCCCGAACACTCCCAACGTCAAGATGCGCCTGGCCGTGGGCGGCGCGGTCGAGGGTCACGAATCGTTCGACGACGCCATCGCCGGCCAACCTGCCGAACCGCTCGAAGGTCGCCTCGAGGCCGCCGACATGCTGTACAGCTCGGGCACGACCGGACGCCCCAAGGGCGTCAAGGTGCCCATGCCCGACGACGAGCTCGGCGCTCCGCAGCCGCTCCTCACACTCGTCGCCATGCTCTTCGGCGTCAGCGACGGCTGTGTCTACCTGTCGCCCGCGCCGTGCTACCACGCCGCTCCGCTGCGCTTCTGCATGTCCGTGCACCGCATGGGCGGCACCACGGTCGTGATGGAACGGTTCGACCCTGAGCAGGCGCTGGAGCTCATCGAGAAGCACAAGGTCACGACGAGCCAGTGGGTGCCCACGATGTTCGTGCGCATGCTCAAGCTCGACGAAGCGGTTCGCAGCAAGTACGACGTGTCCTCGCTCCAAGCTGCCGTGCACGCCGCGGCGCCGTGTCCGGTCGACGTCAAGCACAAGATGATCGACTGGTGGGGCCCGGTCATCCACGAGTACTACGCCGGCACCGAGGGCAATGGCTTCTGCTACGTCGGGAGCGAGGATTGGCTCGCACACCCTGGCACCGTTGGTCGGCCGCTCACGGGCATCTTGCACATCTGCGACGACGAAGGCAACGAGGTCCCCGCAGGCGAAGAGGGCGGGATCTACTTCGAGAGCGATTCGACGTTCGAGTACCACAACGACGCAGACAAGACGGCCGACTCACGACTCGCGAACGGCTGGTCGACGTTGGGCGATGTCGGCAAGGTTGACGAGGACGGCTTCCTCTACCTGACCGACCGCAAGGCGTACATGATCATCTCGGGCGGTGTGAACATCTATCCGCAAGAGGCCGAGAACGTGCTGACCATGCACCCCGACGTGTACGACGTTGCCGTCATTGGTGTGCCGAACGACGACTTTGGCGAAGAGGTCAAGGCCGTCGTGCAACCCGTTGCGATGCCGGCCGACGCTGATGCTGCGCAGCAGCTAGAACGCACGCTCATCGAATACTGCAAAGAACAGTTGGCCGACGTGAAGTGTCCCCGTTCGGTCGACTTCCGCGAAGAACTGCCTCGGCACCCCACCGGCAAGCTCTACAAGCGCCTGCTCAAAGACGAGTACTGGGCCGACGCCGGACGTTCGATCTAGCGGTAGGACTCGCGCTTGCGCCACACGCTCACGTGGCCTTTGCTTTGACTCGTGAAGGGCGACTGGTCCCAGTCCGCCCAGCGCGACTCCAGTTCCATACCGGCGAGTTTTGCCATCAGGTCGAGCTCTGACGGCCACACGAATCGGAAGCGGCCGCGCACGATGTGGGGCGTGTCGCCCATATGCCAGTGGTTCGAGGTGAAGGTCTGGTTCACCGGATCGTCGTAGTCGTCGAAGCCCAGGTAGTTCTCGTCCTGGCCGAAGATGTAGCGCGTCTCACCGGGTGGCACCGACGCGAGTTCAGGCACCAGGACTTCAATAACGAACCGGCCGCCGGGCCCGAGGTGGCGGGCGGCGTTCGCAAAGCAGGCGACCTGGCCATCTTGGGAGGTCACATTGCCGATGGTGTTGTAGACGAGGTAGACGAGGCCGAAATCGCCGGGTGGCCGGGTCTCGCAGGTTGCCGCAGACATGTCACCGAACGTGATCGAGACCTGGTCGGCATCGGGCTTGGCTCGAAGCTCAGCCAGCATTGGCTCGGAGAAGTCGATGCCGTGCATCTCGACGCCACGAGCCGCGAGGCTGAGCGCAACTCGGCCGGTGCCGACGGCAAGCTCGAGTGCCGGACGTTCGCCGGCGAGGTCCGCCAAGGTGTCGACCATCGGCGTGAGTACGTCGGGAGCGAACCGCTCGGCGTGGCGTTCGTCGTAGTTGGCGGCGATCTCAGGATCGAGGTGCTGATCGTCGAGGCTTCCGTACACGGAGCGAGCGTACGGCATGGCTGTTGGCGACCCAGCAGAATCGCTTACTTTGAGCGCGTTCGTGCCGATGGAGCGCGATGTCAACGGTCCTTCTTGCGCGCTGATGGCGACGGCCGAAAATCTGATCTGGCTGGTGACCTGCAGCATCTTGGTGATGTTGATGCAGGCTGGCTTCCTCTGCCTAGAGACGGGTCTCACCCGTAGTAAGAACAGCATCAACGTGGCCGTCAAGAACCTGGCCGATCTTGGCATCTCGGTCCTTACGTTCTGGGTGCTTGGGTTCGGACTGATGTTCGGCGCGTCCGAAGCGGGTTGGTTCGGACGGGACCTGTTCGTGGCCGATCTCGGCTCACTTGGCTCGGCCAGCACCGTGTTCTTCCTCTTCCAGGCGTTGTTCTGCGGCACCGCAGTGACAATCATGTCGGGCGCCGTCGCCGGGCGTCTTCGCTTCGTTTGGTACCTGGGGCTTTCGGTCGTTTTGACCGCACTCGTTTACCCGTTGTTTGGCCACTGGGTCTGGAACAGCGGCGGTTGGTTAGCTCGGGCCGGCTTTGTCGACTTTGCTGGAGGCACCGTCGTGCACAGCGTCGGTGGCTGGGCAGGACTAGCGATCATCTTGATCCTTGGTCCCCGCTCTGGTCGTTTCGGATCCGACGACCCTGCGCAAGTGACCGGGTCGAACCTGTCGTTTGCGACGCTTGGCGCCTTGCTGTTGTGGGTCGGCTGGGTCGGCTTCAACGGCGGCAGTCTGATGCGCTACGACGAACAGGCTGCCTCGGTAATCACGAACACCACGATGGCCGGCGCTGCAGGCCTCGTTACGGCCCTGGCGGTTTACTGGAGACGCGATCGAGTCGTCAAGGTCACGGCGCCCATCAATGGACTCTTGGCCGGCCTCGTGTCGGTCACGGCGTCAGCGAATGTTGTGTCGACACGAGATGCCGTGCTCCTTGGCGCTGTCGGCGCACTTGTGTGCCTCGCGGTCGAGTCGGCCCTCGAGCGCCGCAAGGTTGACGACGCAGTCGGCGCGGTGCCGGTGCACCTTGGCGCAGGTATGTGGGGAACGATCGCGGTCGCGTTCTTTGGTGATCGCGAGGCGCTCGGCACGGGTCTGTCGCTCGGCGGCCAGCTTGCCGTTCAAGTGCTCGGTGTCGCGGTCGCCGGCCTTTGGACATTCGGGCTGGTCTACATGGTGGCCCGGATACTGAATCGACGGTGGCCACTCCGAGTGAGTGCCGACGACGAGCTGGTCGGGCTCAACGTGAGCGAGCACGGAGCAACGAGCGACCTGGTCGACCTGTTCCGCACGATGGAAGCTCAGGTCGGTCTCGACAATCTCGACTCTCGCATGCCCGAGCATGCTCAGACCGAAGCGGGCCAAATCGGTCGCCAGTACAACCGAATTCTCGACGCGCTATCGGCTTCACAACGCGAACTTGACTACACCGACCGGGTGGCAAGCAGCGATCCGCTCACGGACACCTTGAACCGTCGAGGACTCATGGCCGCGCTCGACGCGCTCGACGGACGAGCGGTGTCGGTGCTCATGTTCGACGTCGTCGGCTTCGGCTCGATCAATGGCTCACTCGGCTACAGCGTCGGCGACGAGGTGCTCATCCAATCCGCAATGCGATTGCAGGAACGACTGGGTGACCAGTGGACGTTTGGACGTTGGGGAGGCGACGAGTTCGTCGCGATCACCGAGGGGTTCCCCGAGATCGATACATCGCTGGTGAGTCGGGTCGTTTGTTCGCTTCCGCTGGGAGGCCAGGTCGGCATATCGATACGAGTCGGCGCGCTGCGTGCCTTGGCTGGTCTCGACAGCGAAGAAGTGATTCGGCGTGCGACGTATGCGCTGGACGAGTCGAAACGCTCTGGGCTTGCGATCGTGGAGTTCGATCACGAGTTAGCAGGGCGCTACGTCCGCGGCCGCGAACTTGCGAGTCAACTCGACGGCTCGCTTCCTGATAGTCGAATCGTGCCCGTCGGGCAGACGCTGTTCAGTGATGGACAACTGGTCGGCGTTGAGCTGCTCGCTCGCTGGCGCAACGATGACGGTTCGATCGAGCCGCCCGCCTCGTTCCTGCGGATCCTGATGGAACACGGCCTCATGACGGCGCTGGATCGGCACATGATCGAAGCGGCGATCATCTTCGCCTGCGGGTTCGACCCGTCGGCCCGGCCGTGGATCTCGGTCAACGTGTCCGCTCCGTCCTTGGCCGTGATCGGATTTGTTGAAGAGGTCGAGGATTTGCTGATTCGCTACGACGCCGACCCGAGTTCGCTCGTGATCGAGATCACTGAGACGGAACAGGTCGCCATGTCGAACGATTGGCTCGAGGGAGCGCGTAAGGTCCGCGAGCTGGGTGTCGGGCTTGCCATCGACGATCTCGGATCGGGCTACTCGTCGATTGAGCGCATGGGTCGACTGCCGATCACGCACGTGAAGTTCGATCGCAGCCTCGTGGCAGCGTCCGACGGGCCGATCGGCGGGGTCATGCAGTCGGTTGTTGACTATGCACGCCAGGCGGGCATCGTGACCGTCGCTGAGGGCATCGAAACCGACGCTGAACACGAGTCGGTGCAGGCGTTCGGTGTCGACGTGATGCAGGGCTTCTTGTTCAGCCGCCCCGTAGCGTTGAGCGACGTGACCGCGGCCGTGTTGGCCCAATGGTCGGTCGGCGAACCGGTGACCTGACTCAGTCCCCGGTATTTGCTTCGCCGCGGCGGTCTTCGAAGAGCACGAGTGCTTGTTCGAGCGATGCCCAGTTGACCTGGGTCGCGGTCTCGTCGGTCCGCAATGTTGCCAGCGCGGCTTCTCGCAGCACGCCAGCGAGATCGGCGAACGAAAGGCCCTCGGTCTTCTCCGCAAGCTGCTGAAGGTCGACGTCGTCGGCCAGGTTCACGTCGGTGATGTTGAGCAGTGCAAGGCGTGCCTCGGTTACCGGCAGGCCGATCTCGATGTGACTCTCGAAGCGACCGGCCCGCAAGAGCGCTCCGTCGATGAGGTCCTTGCGGTTCGTGGCTGCGATGACCGAGACCTGGCCTCGGTCGCTCACGCCATCGATCTCGGTCAGCAGGGCGGCGACGACCTGATCGGATACCGATGAGGAGCCGCTTCCACGGACCGGGGCGAGGGCGTCGAATTCGTCGAAGAAAATGATGGAGGGAGCGGCGTCGCGTGCTCGTTGGAAGACGGTGCGCACGGCGCGCTCACTTTCGCCGACGTACTTGTCGAGCAGCTCCGCGCCCTTTACAGCGAAGAAGGCACAGCCGGCCTCGTGGGCGAGGGCTTTGACGACGAAGGTCTTGCCGGTTCCCGGAGGGCCCCACAACAAGATGCCCTTGGGTGGTTCGATGCCCAGGCGTTCGTAGCGCTCGGGTTGGGTCATCGGCCAGATGACGGCCTCGGTCAGGCGCTGTTTGACGTCGGCCATGTTGGCCACTTTTTCGAAGCCGAAGCCAGTGATCTGACCGAGCGGAACCGAGCCGAGCGACGGAGTGGTGTTCTCGACGGCTTCGACGGCGACATCGGTCGTGAGCGATTCGCCCATGCCCGTGATCTGTGACGAGGCTTGAAGGACCGCGGCGAGCACGTCGGCGCCGCTGAAGCCTGACGACTTGGTCGCGAGGCGGTGGTAGTCGATGTCGTCGCCGCCGGGGACTTGCGCGAAGGCGGCTTCGAACAGCAGCTCGCGGCGGTCGAGATCGGGCGGCGGAATCGAGACGGTGCGGGGGAGCAGGGGTGACTTCGCGAGCGACTTGTCGAGATCGGCGGCTGTCTCGACGCCGAAGACGCAGGCGACCTGGGGCTTGTCGGCGACTTCTTCGAGGAACCAGCGCAGCACGGCGATGAATTGCGTGCGGTAGGTCGACAGGGCGTCGTCGCCAGTGAGCTGTTCGAGCCGGTCAACGAAGATGACGCGTGGGCCCTTGGGCGCGTTGATGGCCGACGACAGCCGGTCGAGCAGGCGCTCGGGTTTGAACACACGGCTGATGTCGACTTCGGTGACCGTGCTGCCGGCGCGCTTGGCGGCTTCGTTCACGAGCTCGGATTTGCCGCAGCCGTTGGGTCCTTCGAGCAACATGCCGGCGACACTCGGCATGTTCCACGACGCGGCCAAGTTGTCGGAAGTGGCGAGCAGTGAGAACCAGCCGGTCATTAAATCGACTTCGTTGTCGAGGCCGGCAAGCAGCGCTTCGGCGGTCGACGGAGCGGCCGGTTCGGGTGGCGCCGCCGGTTCTACTGGCGCCGCAGGTTCGTGGGTCGGTATGGCGTCGGTCGCTGCGGCACGGGCCGCGGAAGTTGCCGGCGTTGGTTCGGGTGCGGCAGGGGCTGGTTCGCCGCCTTTGGCGAAGCGGGTGGTTGCACCGACGATGCCCTCGGGGTCGGGCAGGATTTCGGTGACTTCGAGGACGATGTCTTCGGTGCCGTCGAAGTAGCCGGCCTCGATCGTGACCTTGTCGCCGAGGGTGACGGGCGAGCCGTGTAGGGCCCGGGCGAGGACTCGTGGTTCGAGGTCGTGATCGACGAAGCGAACGACTTCGGCGGGGTGCAGGATGACGCGCTTGGCGTCGATGCTCGCTCCCTTGCGGAGCTTGGCGTTGGCCATCATGTCCGGTGGTAGCAGCAGATCGGTGGGGCCGTTGACGTCGCCGCCGACAACTCGCAGGTGGGTATCGCCCACCGAAATCACACCGCCATGGGGAAGCCCGAGGGCTCGCAGCATGGTGGCATCGGCGACCGCGGCGGGGCCGGATCCCTCCCGAATCGTGAAACGCATATCGCAACTGTACGTGGCGTGGTCGCTAGGGACCGCCGTCGGCTTCGTGGAGCTAGCCGAGGTCCCACAGCAGCTGGTGCCAGGCGAGCAGGTCGTCGTCTCGTTCGATGGCGTAGCGATCGAGGAAGCGGTCGGTCCAGCCCTCGCCGAAGTTCCATTCGAGGCTCCACGCCGCAACGGCGATGTCGGCCCACCGTTGGCCGACGCCGAGGGCGCCGAGGTCAACGAGTCCGGCGAAGTGCCCGCTGGTGTCGATCAGCGTGTTGGGTGCGCAGGCGTCGCCGTGGCAGAGGACCGGGTCGCCGAGCGGGTGTGAGTCGGGTAGCTCGCCGAGTGTGGCGGCCATGTCGGTGGGGGAGAGGTGTTGGTGCTGCGGGTGCAGCCGGAGCGGGTCGACGTCGCCTCGGTCGAGCCGTGCGAGGGCACGCTGGCGGCGATCGTCGGTGGACCAGCTGAACGGGCATTCGCTGGCGGGGATCGAGTCGTGGAGGCGGCGCAGTCCGGTGGCGATCGCGTCGACGGCGGTCGGGATCTGGTCGCCGGTCGTGGCGACGGCCGTGCGGGCCGGGATGGTTTCGGTGACGAGCCATTGGGCGCGTTCGTTGGAACCCTGCTCGACGATGATGGGGCAGGGGATGTCGGGAACGTGCAGCCGAAACCAGGCGAGGCGGGCTGCCTCGATCGTGAGGTCGATGTCGGCTGTGCGGGGACTCCACTTGATGTGGATGTCGTCGGCGGACCAGGTCACGCCGCCGAGTTCGTTCTTCCACACGGCCGTCAGTGGGCGGGAGCCGGCGAGTGCGGCGACCTCCGGAGGCACGTCGACCGGCTCGGTCGGTATCTGCGCAATCCGGAACGACATGACGCCGAACCGTACCTGTAGGAGCAGATTCCCTCGATGAATCAGCGGTTCTTGGTGCCGACAGGGCGAAGCATGAAATATCCCGAAATCCACAGGTTTTCCACTGGTAGAGGAACGTATGTTCGGTGTAGGGTTTCGTATGGTCGCCGCCATCACCCACCGATCTGTCGACATCCTTGGCGAAGTTCGCGTGCTCGTTGCCGAAGCCGGCGTTCGTTCGTGGGCGTCGGCTGGGCGCGACGAGATCTTGGACGCTGTGACCCAGGTGCAGTCGCTGCGCAATCAGGTCGATGCGCTTGCGGGTCAGATCGCTGTCGCCGCCGAGACGAGTGGTGCGGTGTATTCGGCCAACGCCCGCAATGTGGCGATATGGACGGGCGCCAACACGAACGCTTCACCTGCTCGGGTGCGGGGCGATGTTCGGCTGACTCGTTGGCTGTTCGACTTCGTCGAGTTCCGTGCGGCCTATGAGTGCGGCGAGATCAGTCGTCAGCATGTCGAGGCGCTGCGCACGGTCGAGCGTCCGGTGATCCGACAGGCGCTGCTCGATGGCCAAGAGATGCTGGTGCAGTTCGCTCGTGATCT
>CAZEMU010000076.1:0-19644 GCA_964513315.1 uncultured Acidimicrobiaceae bacterium
ACTAGGCGCACTGGTCAGTCCGCAGCGCGGCCAAGCTGCCATTGCGAGTTAACGGAGTGGTGCGCCTTCGACGTCGAGCCACCAGCCACCGTCGTCATGGTGTTTGACGTAGCCCGCGGTCGGCGTGGCGAAGTGGGTACCGATGAACAGCACATCGGTGTCGACGTACTTCGAGAGCAGCGTGTCGCGAGTCGCCTGACCAGCGGGCTGGTCGTAGTCGGCTGAGGAGCACCAGTCGGTGCGGGTCATCTGGCACGGGTGGTGGATGCAGTCGCCGGTGATGAGCGCCTCGTCGCCCTTCGAGGTGATGTGGATCGAGCAGTGGCCGGGAGTGTGCCCGGGTGTTGGTTCGAGCTGCACGCCCTCGCAAACGACGTGTTCCCAGTCGACGAGATCGACAAGTCCGGCGTCAACGACGGGCTGCACCGAGTCGGCCATGATGTCGCCGTAGGCGTCTTCGTCCGCGCTGTCGTTCCAGTAGTTGAACTCTTTGTCGGCGAGCAGGTAGCGAGCGTTCGGGAACGTCGGCACCCATTCGCCATCGACAAGCATCGTGTTCCATCCCACATGGTCGACGTGCAGGTGGGTGCACAACACGACGTCGATGGTTTCGCGTGGGTACCCGGCCGCTTCGAGGTCCTGCAGGAAGCTCGTCTGCAGGTTCGACCACGCAGGGATGTTGCGTTCCTTGTCGTTACCGATGCAGGTGTCAACGATGATCCGTTTGTCGCCGGTGTCGATCACGAGCGCGTGGATGCTCATGATCAGACGACCCTCGGGTGTCGCAAAGTGCGGCTGCATCCACTCGAGCTCGAGCGCGGCTTCTTTGGTCGCGTCGGGGAGGATGAACTTGGTCCCGCCCGGGACCTCCATCTCGACGACACGAGTCACCGTGTAGTCACCGATCTGCCAGGTCTCGTTCATTGCTGCTCCCTAGATATGGGGGACGACGTCGGTCATGAAGGCCTGCATGGCTTCGAGTCGGGCATCGGGCCCGCCGGGCGCCGTGATGTCGACCAGGATGTGGTCGACGCCGATGGCCGCCCACTTCGATGCGGTCTCGATCATCTGCTCCGCCGATCCAGCGATCGATAGCTCGGGGCGCATAGCGCTCGCTGGGTCGAGATAGAGCCGGATCGAGAGCTGCATTTCGTCGAGGCTGCGGCCAGCCTCGACCGTGAGCTCTTGCACGCGCTTCCACTCCGCTTCGACGGTCTCGATCGGTTCGAACGCAGCGTGGAAGCAGTCGCCGAAGCGAGCCGTGCGCCGAAAGGCGGGCTCGCTTGCGCCGCCGATCCAGACCGGCATGTGATCCTGCACCGGCTTCGGCTCGAACTTGATCTCGGGGAACGAGTAGTACTCGCCGTCGTAGCTCGGGGTGCCGGCGGTGAACAGCTCGTGGAAGATCTCGAGCTGCTCGTCGGCACGCTTGCCTCGGTTGTCGTATGGCATGCCGAGCACTTCGAACTCTTCGCGCATCCAGCCGATGCCAGCGCCGAGAATGGCCCGACCTTCACTGACCACGTCGAGCGTGGCCATGAGCTTGGCGGTCTGCACGGGCGGCCGGTAGCCCATGATCAGCACGGTCTGGCCGAGCTTCATCGTCTCGGTGATGCCCGCCACGAACAGCAAGGTGCCGATCGGGTCGAGCCACGCCATCGAGTTCGGTGCGGGGAAGCTGCCGTCGTCGGTGTAGGGGTACTTCGACTCGATGTCGGTTGGCCAAGCGATGTGATCGCTAACCCAGCCGGAGTGCACGCCGAGCCGTTCGGCCTCGGCACAAAACGTCTTGAGTGCGCTGCGAGTTGCGCCTCGGCCGAGTTGCGGAAGGTGAACGCCGATGTCCATGCGTGGTCCTCTCAGCGGCCCTTGAACTCGGGCTCGCGCTTCTCGACGAATGCCTTGCTTGCTTCGAGGTGATCCTCGGTCGTGCCGGAGTGTCGGTGGTGCGTGGCCTCGAGTTCGAGCGTGGTCATCAGGTCGCCGGTGACCGAGCGATTGATGTTCTCCTTCATGTACCGATACGCGATCGGCGGGCCGGCAGCGAGCTTGGCGGCCGTTGCTCGCCACTCGTCTTCGAACGAGTCGGCCGTCGCGGTCCAGTTGACGATGCCGAGGTCGAGTGCCGTGTCCATCGTCATGCGTTCGGGCAGGAAGTACAGCTCTTTGGCTTTGGCGGGGCCAACGAGCTGCGTCAGGAACCAGGTGCCGCCGTAGTCTCCAGCGAGGCCGACGCGAGCGAACGCGGTCGTCAGGATCGCGGTGTCGAGCGCGATGCGCATGTCGCACGCGAGTGCCATCGAGAGCCCGGCGCCAGCAGCCGCGCCGCCGATGGCAGCGAGCGTGGGCTTGGGCATTCCGAAGAGCTTGCCCGAGGTCGCCTTGTGGTTGAGTCGCTGCTGGTGGACGCCCTCGTCCCAGCTCGTGCCCGCGGTCGATCCGGCGCCGCCGCCTTCGGCGAACCCCTTGACATCGCCGCCCGCGCAGAACGCGCCACCGGCGCCGGTCAGCACGACGCACTTCACATCGGCTGCCGTCTCGAAGTCGTCCAAACACGTGGCGATGCCGTCGAGCATCGCGCCCGTGAGCGCATTGCGGCGCTCGGGACGGTTCATCGTGATGATGCCGATGCCGTCGTCGGTGACCTCGCCGGTCAAGGCGTCGGTGCCCGTCGTGATCGTGCGGCCCATGCTTCCCCCTGGAGTTGCGTCTCTGGCGATGTTCGCAGACGCGACAGAACCCCCGGCAATCCGATTGGAGCGCCGGGGGTTCTGGCCGGAAAGCGAAAGGTCAGTCGCGGAAGCGGCGTGCCTCACGAGCAAACAGCGCACCCGCAGCGAGGATCGCCGAGCCGGCAATCACGAGCGGCGCCGTGGTCACACCCGTGGTCGGGAGCTCCTCGGTGCCGCCACCGGTACCGCCGACGGCTTCGTCGACGATGGTGATGCGAGTGTCGGCCTCGGGGTAGTCAGCCGCGCTGACGGTGCCACCGAGTTCGTTGCTGATGTGATCAGCAAGTGCTCGCTGGTAGCTCGTGCCGACACGAGCGAACTCGATGTCGCCGAGCGGGTAGCAGTCGCCGCCGCGGGCGAGGAAGTCGGCCGTGGCCAGCACGACCGGATCGCCAGCGACGACTGCGCCGTCTTGCACGATGACGGTGCCGTCGCTGAGCGTCACGTCGGTGACTCGCGAACCGGGATCACCGATGAGGCCGCAGTCGCCCTCGTGATCGATGTCTCGACCTGGGTTGGCGACGTTGACGTTCATCGTGAAGCCAGCAATCTGGGCGAAGCGGCCTTCGGCATCGGGCAGACCCGACACGGCGTTTTCGAGCAGTTCCTTGAAGCGCTCACGAGGGACTTCCATCGTGACGACGAAGTTCGGGAACGGAGCGATGTCGAACGTGTCGGCCAGCGAAATGTCGCCGGCCGGGATCACGGCATCGTTGCGGATACCGCCACCGTTCTGGATCGCAACGTTGGGCACAGGCGCACCGAACACAGGTGCCAGCTGCTGGCCCGCGCCGAGCAGTGCGTCGGCGAGCAGCGAACCTTCGTTGGCACTCATGGTGCGGACCGATGAACGCTGACCGTCGAGCGCAACGTCGCTTGAACCGACGATCGTGCCGGCCAGGTCGGCCAGGTCAGCCGTGAGTGGTTCGACGACGGCAGCTTGCACGTCGGCGTCGGGATCAATGTCGCCGATGCCGTGGGCCGAGCCGTTGATGCCGGTGACGACGCCATCGGCGTCGAAAGTCACGTCGAGCTGGCCGATGCAGCGGTAGCCACCAGGTCCGGTGACGACCGGGATCTCACCGATGAACAGCGGGTAGTCGGCCGCGGCTTCTTCGTCGGGCAGGCAGGTGTCGCCCTCGTTCTTGAGGAGCTCGTCGCCACCACCAGCGATCACGACGTCAACGCCGTTGAGCTGCGGGACGAGTTCGCGGTCCTGGGTCAGACCCTGCAGGTGGCTGATCAGGATGATCTTGTTCACGCCGGCGGCTTCGAGAGCTTCGACCTCGGCGTTGACCGCTGCGGCGACGTCGCTGCTGATGACGACGTTGCGAGGGCTCGAGATGTTCGGCAGGCGAGGGGTGATCGCACCGATGACGCCGACGGATCCACCGTCGGTCTCGATGACTGCAGAGGCTGCGATGCGGCCTTCGTCGACGAGTGCCTGGAGTGCAGGCTCGCCGCTGAAGTCAGCATTGGAGCTGAGGAACGGGATCGCTGGCTCGAAGCCACTCACGAATTCGGCCGCAGTGTCAGGGCCGAAGTCGAAGTCGTGGTTGCCGAGCGCCATCGCGTCATAGAGGCCACTGAGGGCAACGGAGTCGTAGTACGGCACACCGTTCGCGACCGCTGCGCTGAACTCCTTGGAAGCCAAGAAGTTGTCGCCGGAGGTAAGGGTGACGACACCGTCGCCGGGTGCATCAGCCTGAAGTTGCTTCAGACGGGCGACGAAGCGGGCGATACCCGGATCATCGTCACTGGGGAGCAGATTCGACTCCCCATCGTTGTTGTGCAGGATCGTGATGGTCGTGCCGTCCTGGGCGGTGGCGCCAGCTGGAAAAACCAGCGTTGCCATCATCAGGACCGCCGAGATCACACTGACCAATACGGCCGCTCGTTTCACGCGTCTCTCCCTTGAGTCGGTTCTCCCGAAACCTAGTGCGCCGTTCACCCCGATGGGTGACGATCATGTGAACGGTCTGCGAACCCTCACGCGCCAAAGAGAGCCCCCAAAACCACGGTGTCCGAGGCACGAGGCCTCGGACACCGGGTATTCAGCGATTCCACCGTCTGGCGGATTGGGGTTGGTAGCTAGATCAAGACCGGGGGTGGCTCTAGGCCGGGCACGCCATGTTCGGGATGCCGACCTCGCATTGGGTGATGAGGAGGGCGTCGATGACGTTGGTTTGGCCATCGTTGTTGCTGTCGCCAGAGCCGCAGCCGACCATGGGCTCCGACGTGCCGACCTCGATCTGGGTGATGAGGAGGGCATCGACCACGTCGGCGGTGCCGGAGCAGTTGACGTCCATCAGCTCATAGGTAGGCGCAGCGACGATCGTGCCGACCTGGCGGGAGTAGGTCTGGCCGCCTTTCTGTTCACCGAAGAAGTGGAGCTGATCGTTGTCGATAATGGCGACGCCTTCGAGCTGGGAGAACATGTAGAGGTTGATCTGGCTGATGATGTCGTAGGTGCTGCCGCTTGGTCCCCACGTCACATCGATGTGGAGTGCCATGCGGCTTTCGTGGCTGATCACAATCAGGCTGTCGTCTTCGGCAGCGACGACGCCGCTCGCGTCGCCGAGGGTCGACAGCATGACCTGGCCGACGAACGAGCCGTTTGCGGTGTACTTGGTGACGCTGGCTGGGATCTCATCGGTGACGTAGATCGAGCCGTCCGAACCAACTGCGATGCCCTCAGTACCGGTATTTCCCTGTGGGCCGCCGACCGTGATCTGCTGCACAACGTCGCTGCTGTTAATCGTGTTGCTGCTCGTTGGAACGTCGATGATGTAGGCGGTACCAGTGCCTTCGCTGAGGAAGGCGTAGCGCTCGCCGCTTATCCAAGCCACACCCTCCCAGTCGGCAGTTCCGCCGAGGGAGAGCGTGAGGACTCGCACGTCTTCGCTGTGGTCGATCGAGCCGTCAGGGTTGAGGTCAAACTCGTACGCGTTGACCTCGTCGTCAACAACGAGGAGCACGTTGCGATCTGCGTTGTAGGTCGCACCAGAGAACTCGCTTGCGCCCGAGTCCAGATCGTCATAGGCCGTCTCAACCTCAGTGAGCGACTCGATCGCTGCTGCGGCTGTGACCGTTACTGCGAGAAGCGCGGTGAATATGGAGAGTGCGCCAAATGCACGGCGTGCTCGCTGGAGGAAGGATCGCTGAACCATGTGCATTCGTTCGGCGAACGCGCAGAGCGAGGCAGGGCAACCCCGCCGTTTGACGCCATCGGTGTGGTGTCGGAGACCCAGTGGTGTACGTGACCTCCGACCCACGCCGTGCTGGGCCGGTGGGCCCCCTTGGGGTACGGCCTAGATGGCCAAATTGTTGCGGCGATGCGGTTTAGCCGCGAACGCCGCCCCAGGGGATGCCGGTCAAGTCGCGGAGTACTGGATCGAAGGTCGTCAGGTCATCTCGAGAGAAGCTCGCGAGATCGTCATGGCCGCAAGCTCGCGCCAGCACGGACATGAGTTCGACGCTGGATGCAAAGAAGCGGGCAAGCCGGTCGGCTGCGTCGTCAACGATGAGCCGTAGGCGCAGGTCTTTTTTCTGGGTGGCGATGCCGACGGGACAGGTGTCGGTGTGGCACGCACGCATGCCGATGCAGCCGATTGCCTGCATGGCAGAGTTCGACACGGCGATCGCGTCGGCTCCCAGAGCGAGGGCTTTGGCGAAGTCGGTGTGCACGCGCAGCCCGCCAGTAATCACGAGGGTGACGTCGCTGCATCCGAGGTTGTCGAGATGCTGACGGGCGCGGGCGAGTGCCGCGATCGTCGGTACCGAGATGTGGTCGCGGAAGATCGTCGGCGCTGCGCCGGTGCCGCCTCCGCGGCCGTCGAGGATGATGTAGTCGACACCGATCTCGAGCGCGGCGTCGATGTCGGCTTCGATGTGTTGCGCGGACAGTTTCGCCCCGATGGGGATGCCTCCAGACGCTGACCGCACGGCCTCGGCGAGGTCACGAAAATCTTGTAGCGAGTGCAGATCGGCAAAGGTCGCAGGCGAGATTGCGGGCTCGCCCTCGTCTAGCCCTCGGACTTCAGCGATGCGACTGGTGACCTTGTGGCCGGGAAGGTGACCGCCAGTGCCGGTCTTGGCGCCTTGGCCGAACTTGAAATGGAACGCTTGAACTTGACGGACCTTGGCGAGGTCCCAACCGAATTGTCCCGAGGCGAGCTCATAGAAGTAGCGGCTGTTCGCTGCTTGCTCCTCGGGCAGCATGCCACCCTCGCCGGAACAGATGCCGGTGCCACTGCGCTCTGCGCCCATTGCCAGTGCCGTCTTTGCCTCTTCAGACAGGGATCCGAAGCTCATGTCCGACACGAAGATCGGGATGTCGAGCTGCAGCGGCTTGATGGCTTTCGGTCCGATCGTCACCGCGGTGTTCACGGGAACGTCGTCGAGAAGCGGACGCTTGGCGAGCTGCGCGGTGACGAACTGAATGGCGTCCCACTTCGGCAGTTCGTCGCGAGGCACGCCCATCGCGCTGACCGGACCGTGGTGGCCGAGCTTCGACAACCCCTCGGTTGCGAGCTGGCGGATCAGGTTGACGTGCGGCTCCTCGGGGGCGCCGTGGTGATCCTGATACGCGCCCTGGTAGCTGTCGCGGTCGTAGGGCTGCGGGTTGTCTGCTTCCCACGCGCCGATTTCGTCGGCGTCAATCATCACGTGACCGTCCTCGATCCACGAGGTGAACACGGGAAGTCGTTCGGCGTTGTCGTACGCCGAGATGCCGGTGGCGACGCGGTAGTCCCACCCGTGTACGCCGCAGATGAGGTCTTCGCCACTCACGTGCCCATCGGACATGAGCGCGCCGCGGTGTAGGCATCGGCCGTAGAGCACCGTGATGGCATCGTCGTGGCGCACGATGACGAGATCGACGTTGCCGACGAGTGCGCCGGCAGGTTCGCGATCAGCCAGTTCGTCCAAGATGGCGATGGCTTGGGATTGCATAGAGAAGAGTCCTTGGCAGTCGGGGTGAAAGAACGAGGCGGTTCCCGAGCGGGGGCCGTGGTTGGGTTAGTGCGCGTCGATGGCGTCGCGGGTCGCAGCCCAGAACTGGATTGCGACCTCGACCGGGTCGCCCGTCGGCGTGTCGATCGAGTCGAAGTCGGACAGGCGAAGCAGCGCTCCGGGGAAGCTCGGTGCGTTCCAGCGAGGGTCATTCGTATCGAGGCCGATGCGGTCCGCCCACCAGACACTCACGTAGAGATAGGGCTCGGGGATCGCGTCGTCGCCGGGCGACGCTCCGTAGCTACCGCGGTGGTCTTCGTCGCCAACCTCGATGGCTGGATCGAAGTGGCCGGGCCATAACTGAGGGCGACTTGGATCGGTAGATGCGCTGTCGGCGCGAACAGCTTCGAGCGCTGCGAAGCCCATGGCGAACCATCGCCCAAGGAACAACGAAGACTCGGCATCGATCGCCAAGTCCTCGTCGATAGCCCCGACGGGAGGCGAGTCGTGCTCAGCGGCAGTCTCGGGATCGATGTCGACGCCGAGGAACTCGGCAGCTGCCCGCAGCGTGGTGATCGGAGCGGATCGAGCAGTGTCGCCAACCTGGTCAACGAGTCGATCGCCGACGACGCGGATCTGGCGGTCATCACCGAAGAACGGCGTGCCGAAGCCGCCGAGGGTTGAGCGCAGACCGAACTTGCCATTGCTGGCATGGCGAGCCGGGGCGATCACATAGGTCGCAAGCCGGTGGAGGGCGACCCGAGTCGCCGCGAGATTGGCCGGGACCTCGCCTAACGAGCGATCGCCAGCGAGCATGCGCTCGCTCGCCCACTCTGCGCTGCCCGGGTTCGAGGAAAGCCACGCTGACCAGTCGAGCGGGTCATCGGTGGCGACGGGATCGTCGGCGAACGGTTCGGCGTTCACGGCGGGTGGTGATGGCTCGTAGACCCAGGCTCCCGGTGCGCCCGTGTGGGCGATGGCCTCGGCTCGGGCGTCGCGGGCCGCGACACGCGGATCAGAACTCGGAATGACAGACATGCAGCATGAACCCGCTCGCTTGAAGACTCGGTGACTGATGAGTCTGGGTGACTTGATGAGTCTGGCACGTTGCTTGCGTCGCCGCAGCTCCCCAGCCGATCACGTTGACGGGCAGGCTCGGCGCTCGCTAGGAACTCGGCATGCTCAAGATCGGCATCTTCCCGCCCGCCCTCGAACCGAGTGCTGCGTCGTTTATACGCGATGCGGAGAAGCTGGGCGTCGACTCGCTGTGGGCGCCCGAAGCTTGGATGTACGACGCACTCACCCCGCTTGCGTTCTTCGCATCGGCGACCGAGCAGATGCGGCTTGCGACCGGATGCGTGCAGTTGGGCGCTCGCACGCCCGCCCTGCTCGCGATGTCCGCGCTCACGATGCAGAAGATGTCGGGCGGTCGCTTCATCCTCGGCGTTGGCACCAGCGGGCCTCAGGTCATGGAGGGATGGCACGGCGTTCGTTTCGACAAGCCTGTGACGCGGACGCGCGAGACGATCGAGATCATCCGCACGATCGTCTCGGGCGAACGGCTGAGCTACGACGGGGCGATACACCAGCTCCCGCTCCCGGACAGCCAAGGCCGGTCGCTGCGGTCGCCGGTTGCCGAAGGCGAGGTGCCGATTTACATCGCATCGATGGGGCCCGCGAACCTCAAGCTGACCGGTGCGGCTTCCGACGGCTGGATCGGCACGGCGTTCTTGCCCGAGTCAGCCGACATCTTCACCGATCCGATTCGCGAGGGCGCCGAGGCAGCTGGGCGCTCGCTCGCCGACATCGAGCTCACCGTCGCGGCAACGCTCGAGTTCTCTGACGACCCCGAGGCGGCAGGTCGACGTCACGCCGACGGCTACGCCTTCACCATCGGGGCGATGGGTTCGTCATCGACCAACTTCTACAACCGTGCGTTCGAGCGTCAAGGGTTCGGCGACGCCGTCGAAGAGGTGCAGCGGTTGTGGCAGTCGGGCGACCGCGATGCGGCCGCAGCGGCAGTGCCGATCGAGATCGGTCTTGGAACCAATCTGCTCGGCGGCGACGCCGAAATCACCGAGCGGCTTCGCTTGCATCGCGACGCGGGCGTGTCGACAATCCGAGTCGGTATGGGCGGCGATGACCATTCGGCTCGCTTGGACGAGCTTGCGCGATTGATGGACCTCGTGAACGCCGTCAATGCCGAGGCATCTAGCCCGGCGTAACCGTGCGGTAGATCGGGCGCCACATCCGCTCGTCGATCGCTGTATCGATTTCGTCGTCGGTCATCGGTTCGGTCAGTCCGTCGTCTCGCGCTTGGCGAGCCACCGCCTGCGCGATCCGGATGCTGACCTCGGGCACCGATTCGAGCGGTGGAAGCACCCCATCAGCAACGTCGCCGTCCTCGACCGAATACACCGCCTTGGCGGCGGTCATCAGCATCCGAGGCGTGATCGCGCTCGCATCGACAGCCAACGCGCCGAGGCCAAGACCCGGGAACACATAGACGTTGTTGGCTTGCGAGATGTGATGCGCGACGCCGGCGTGTTCGACGGGCTCGAACGGGCTGCCCGTCGCAACGAGCGCACGGCCGTCGGTCCAGCGGATGATGTCGGCGGGCGTGGCTTCGATCCGGCTCGTCGGATTCGACAGCGGCATCACGACTGGCCGGTCCGTGTTGTCCAGCAGTGCGGTGATCACCGGTTCGGGAAACAGGCCTGGTTGACCGGACACACCGATGAGCACAGTCGCTCCGCTGCGCCGAATGACCTCGTCGATCGGTAGTTGGCCGTCGGGCCAGTCGCCGATGTGCGATCGGGGGTGGGCGAGCGGCGCCTGGTACGGCTCGAGATCATCACGGCCATCGTGAAGCAAGCCATGTCGATCTAAGAGCCAGAGTTTCTCTCGTGGGGCGTCGACTCCTTCGGCTCGCAACGCTTCGACCAGCATGTCGGCGATGCCGGTCCCGGCCGAACCAGCGCCAACGATGCAGAACTGTTGATCGGCCAGCTGCCGGCCTGTGCCCGAGACTGCCGACCAGATGGCGGCGAGTGCGACGGCAGCGGTTCCTTCGATGTCGTCGTTGAAGCTCAAGATGCGGTCGCGGTACGCGTCGACGAGTCGAGCGGCGTTGTGCGACGCGAAGTCTTCCCATTGCAACAAGACGCCTGGGAAGCGGTTGCCGAGCTCGGTCACGAACTGGTCGATGAACGAGTCGTACTCGTCTCCGCTGATGCGTTCGTTGCGCCAACCGAGGTACTCAGGGTCAGCGAGGCGTTCCTCGTTATTCGTGCCGACGTCGAGCACGATCGGCAACGTGCGGGTCGGGTCGATGCCGCCGAAGGCCGAGTAGAGCGCGAGCTTGCCGTTCGGGATACCGATGCCGCCGACGCCCTGATCGCCGAGGCCAAGGATCCGTTCGCCGTCGGTGACCACCACGACGTCGACCGGGTGGTCGACGTTCGCGAGCTGTTCTGCCATCGAGTCACGGTTGCGGTAGGAGAGGAAGAGACCCTGAGAGCGGCGATAGATCCGGCTGAACTGCTGGGTCGCCATGCCAACCGTTGGCGTGTAGACAATCGGCATCGTGGAGCGGAGGTTCGCCCGGAGGAACGCGTGGAACAGCGTCTCGTTGTGGTCCTGAAGAGCCCGCAAGTAAATGTGGCGTTCGAGGTCGTCGTGCATCCGGTCGAACTCATTGCAGGTTCGAGCCAGCTGCTCGTTGATCGACTCGACACTGTCCGGCAGCAACCCGACGAGTCCGAGCGCAGCTCGCTCTTCGTCGGTGAACGCCGTTCCCTTGTTTAGCCCCGGGTCGGCGAGCAGGGTGCGTCCGCGGAGCGGCGTCGAAATGGTGTTGGTGGGTTGTGGCGTCATCGTCCGGCAATCTCGTGTTGTGCTCGCGCCAGGTCGTCAGCAGGCACGGGACTCTGCGGTCTATGAGGCTTCGAGCGCCTCGGTGACAGCGGTGCGGAGCTGCGGCGACTCACCGATGACCTCGGCGTGAATCTCACGGTAGATCGTTCCCAGGCGCTTAACGACCTGAGGCGCATCCGGTCGAAGGCTAGCTCGGCGCGACTCCACACATGTCCGAGAGCCACCCTGCCGGTTTCGATATCCAAATTCGACCTCAACGTCACATTGACTTCATTTCGTTCATTGTGGCATCCTCAGTTCAAATTTATAGGTCGCTCGACCTATGGGTCACGATTGGGAGAGAACAATCGTTGCGTTCGGAAACTCGCGACCACAACCATGTCGATGCCGGCTGACGGGAAGGCTGAGCGAGTTGACCGGGTTCCTACTCACATGAGAACTGAGGCTGCCACCTTCCAGGGCGCTGATGGCCAAACGCTGTCCGCCGAACTCGACCTGCCGCTCGGCACACCACGTGCCGTTGCGCTCTTCGCTCACTGCTTTTCCTGCGGCAAGGACCTGCGATCGATTCGCCGCCTGACCGCCCGCCTCACGGATCGAGGCATCGCCGTCGCACGATTCGACTTCACTGGGCTCGGTCGCTCCGAAGGCGACTTCGCCGACACGAACTTCACCACCAACGTCGGCGATCTTGTCGCCGCTGCCGACTGGCTCCGCCAGACCTTTGTTGCCCCGAGCCTGCTGGTCGGCCACAGCTTCGGTGGCGCCGCCGTGCTCGCCGCGGCCCCTCGGATTCCCGAGGTCAAGGCCGTGGCCACGATCGGGGCGCCCGCCGACCCAGCCCATGTCACGCATCTCTTCGACGCATCGATCGACGAAATCGAAGCTGACGGCCACGCAACGGTGTCGATCGGCGGCCGTCCGTTCACGATCTCGAAGCAGTTCATCGACGATGTCGCAGCTGCTGAGCTGAATCCGGTGCTGCAAGAGCTGACGATCCCGACGCTGATCATGCACTCGCCGACGGACACAGTCGTCGGCATCGAGAATGCCGACCTGTTGTTCGCGGCGACGGCCCACCCGAAGAGCTTCGTTGCGCTCGACGGCGCCGACCATCTCCTGAGCGACCCCGAGCACGCCGACCATGCCGCCGAGGTGCTGGCTGCCTGGGTCGACCCGCTGCTTCCCGCCCGGCCCGAGCCGAGCGACGATGTGCTCGTGCCCGCAGCCGAGGGCGAGGTCGTTGTTGCCGAGCGAGGCACCGGCACGTTCGCCCAGATCGTTCGCGTCGCCGAGCGCCACGCCATGCTCGCCGACGAGCCGATCGGCATCGGCGACGACACCGGTCCTGCTCCCTATGACTTCTTGCTCGCTGCCCTCGGCACGTGCACGAGCATGACGGTCCGCATGTACGCCGATCGCAAAGGCTGGCCGCTGGAAGACATTGCGGTTCGGCTCTCGCATTCGAAAATCCACGCCGAAGACTGCGCGGCGTGTGAGACCGAGAAGGGCAAGATCGACCAGATCGAGAAAGAGATCGTGTTGGTCGGCGACCTCGACGACGAGCAGCGCCAACGCCTCCTCGAGATCGCCGATCGATGCCCCGTGCACCGGACGCTCCACAACGAGATTCACGTCACGACCGAACTCGTCTCGGAGTAGCCCGGACTACGCCTTGCGGAGCACCGCCACGAGCGCAAGGTCGTCGGCGTGCTCATCGTCGCCCTTGGCGTAGATACGCACGCGTTCAAGTCGGCGTTCGACGATTGAGCCCGCGCTGAGCATGTCGTTGAGCACGGCGCCGAAGCGGTGCTCTTCATAGTGTTCGGCATTGATGCCAATCGCGAGCACGCCGCCTGGCTGAGTCACTCGCACGAGCTCATGCAACGGCTCGGGTCCGAGGTGGCCGTGCGTGAAGGTGCCGACCGAGGTGACGCCGCCGAATGCGTCGTCGTCGAAGCTCATCGGTTGGGTGACGTCGACCTCGATGAGCGAGCGATACACCCGCTTGGTTGCGGCCTGTTCGAGCATCTCGGGAGACAAGTCGATGCCATCGACAACATCGAAGCCGGCGTCCCGCAGAGCGACGCCGACAATGCCTGTCCCGCACCCGACATCGAGCACGGGCGCGTCGGCGTTCGGACCGGCTTGGGCGAAGAGCTCGACGACGCTCAGGTGGTACGTGTAGCCGCGAGGGGCGATGAAGTCGTCTTCGTAGGTTGCCGCCCAATCGCGGTACAGCGCGCGGTTGTCCTCGGGCGTCTTGACTGCGTATGCATCGTCGAGTCCGAGCCGACGTACCTCATTTGCGTCAGTCATGGTCCGAACGGCCTCCTTGGGCTGCGGCTTCCGAACGATAGCAACGTCATTTGCTTAGGTCTGGGGCCAGCAGTCCGACAGATTGGGTGGGTACTTCGGCCGAAAAAGAGACGTGAACGCGAACAGGGCACGGGCACGTTCATTGTCGAAGCCGAATTGGTCTACGACGATGGCAGCAGCGAGACCCTCGGGTTCACGGCCTACGTCACCGACGAGCGAGTCGACGCAACAGATTCAGGTCGTCAGCACAATCGGCGTCCAATCCAGGACCTTGACCGGATCGCTGCCGGGGCGGTGCGCGTCGACCTCGATATGGATTGCGCGCAGCAGTCCGCCGGCACCGTCTGCATCGTCGATCAGCGTGTGACGGCACGACAAGATGTCGTTCTCGAACACCGGCGCAGTGTGATTGCACGCATGCCAGCCGATCACCGTTGCCAGTCCCGGGAGGACGCGAACGAGTGACGCTTGGGCCAACGCAATCGTGTGGCCGCCGTAGACCAGGCGTCCGTCGTAGGGCGAGACATCGCTGTCCCGGTGCACCGCTGCCTGGTTGTGGGTGATGCGCACCAGCGCCGTCGCCATGTCGACGACGTCGCGCTGCAGATCTTCGCGAGTCTCGCCGACCTGCCACCGGCTACTCGGCCCCAACGGTCCGAGGTCCCAGTCGGGAAGGACTTCGAAGAAGGCGCCAAGGTTGAGATCGCCAGCTGCGGCGCCGATCTCGTCGGCGTGGCCCGGCGCGTCGTCGCCCCGGCAGGGGAGGAGCGGACAGCGTTCGTAGTCCACGACGACGTCGTCGCCGCTCGTCGTCTCGATCGTGAGCAGCGCCTTGCCTCGTGGCGCTCGACCTGGCTTCGGGCTCGCGTCGGACATCGCCCGCACGCCCGTCACGGTCGCCAATGTCTCGTTCTGGAAGACCTGACGGCGCAGCATCACGTTGCGGTAGAAGAGGTTGCCGATCACATTGCGGGTGGCAACTGTGCTGGCGCCGATCGAAACGTGCATGACGAGCGCGGGATTGACCAGCAGCTCCGACGACCCGGTCACGGCTTCGCACAACGACCGGTCCAAGGTCAGGGCGAGGCCGTCTCCACTGATGGCGGTGTAGAGCGCCGTCATACCGCTATCGATCACCACGCCCGGTGGCTCCGGAAAGCGGAGACCAGGGTGCATGTCGTCGTAGAACATGCCTTCGGGCGGAAGTGGCGTGGCTTCGGCATCGAGCGGGCGAGGTTCGATCGTCATGCCTCTCAGTAGAACACGGCCACGCTGGATAACGTCAGTTATCGAACGCCACTGGAGGGACCGGCATGATCCACACTTCGACTCTGCCCGACGTTGAGATTCCACAAGGAATTTCGATCACGGACTACACGCTGCGCATGGCCGACGAGCTGGCCGACCAGCCTGCGATCATCGACGGTCCCACCGGGCGCACCATCACCTTCTCCGACCTACGCGAGGGCATTCAGCTGCTCGCCGGTGGGCTCGCTGCGACCGGCTTCGGTCCAGGGTCCACGCTCGCGCTGATGGCACCGAACATCCCCGAGTACGCGTTCTTCTTCCACGGCGTCGCGTATGCCGGCGGCATCGTCACGACGATCAACCCGACCTACACGGCCGGCGAGATTCGCCACCAGCTCCAAGACTCCAACGCCACCATGCTCGTGACGATCTCTATGTTCCTCGACGTCGCCCGCGAAGCAATCGAAGGCACCAACGTCACCGAGGTCATGACGATCGACCCGGTCGAAGGCGTGCCCTCGATGTTCGACCTCCTCACCAGCGAGCCATTGACCGCACAGGTCCCGGTCACCAACGACGATGTCGTCGTGCTCCCGTACTCGTCGGGCACGACCGGCCGCAGCAAGGGCGTCATGCTCACGCACGGCAACCTCACCGCCAACATTGCCCAGACCGAGCACGTTCTCATCACCGAGGTCGGCGACGTCGCTCTGGCCACGCTGCCGTTCTTCCATATCTATGGCATGCAGGTCCTGATGAACGGCCTGCTCGCCAACGGCGTCACCATCGTGACCGTCCCTCGCTTCGACATGGAACAGGCGCTGAGCCTGGTCCAGGAACACAAGATCGGCTGGTTCTTCGCCGTCCCGCCGATCGTGCTCGGACTCGCCAAGCACCCACTCGTCGACAACTACGACCTGAGCTCGGTGAAGATCGTGTTCTCGGGCGCCGCTCCTCTGTCGGCCGAGGTCGGCGAGGAATGCGCCAAGCGTCTGAACTGCGCCGTGGTGCAGGGCTTCGGCATGACCGAGCTTTCGCCGGTCTCCCACAGCTCGCCCGGCTTCAACGGCAAGGCCGGTTCGTCCGGCGTGACCATCTCGAACACCGAGTGTCGCATCGTCGACCCCGAGGGCAACGACCTCGGCCTCAACGAAGATGGCGAACTCTGGGTCCGTGGCCCGCAGGTCATGAAGGGCTACCTGAACAACCCCGAAGCGACCGCCGAGACCATTGACGAAGACGGCTGGCTCCACACGGGCGACGTCGCCAACATCGACGAAGACGGCTACATCTTCATCGTCGATCGCATCAAGGAGCTCATCAAGTACAAGGGCTTCCAGGTGCCGCCGGCCGAACTCGAAGGCTTGCTCCTCACGCACCCGCAGATCGCTGACGCTGCCGTCATCGGTATCGCCGACGACGAAGCCGGCGAACTCCCGAAGGCATTCGTGCAGCTCGTGCCGGGCGCCGAGATGACCGAGGACGACGTGAAGCAGTTCATTGCCGACCAGGTCGCTACGTACAAGCAGATCCGTCTGGTCGAGTTCATCGAGCTCGTCCCGAAGTCCGCATCGGGCAAGATCTTGCGCCGCGAACTCCGCGACGCCTGAGCCGTCCCACATCTGAAGACATGAAGCCACTTATCGGACTTGTCGGAAGCCGATTCACTGGTGATCGCATCACCGGCAACCTCGACGTGCTTGGCGCCAGTCCGATCGACGTCTATTACGCCGACTACTCCCAAGCCGTCATCGAAGCTGGCGGCGTCCCGATGTGGATTCCGATCGACGTCGATCCGGCCGACGCCGTGGAGCGGCTCGACGGGTTGGTGATGACCGGCGGCACCGACATCGATCCCGCTCGCTACGGCGCGGAGCGCAGCGAGCATGTGCTCGAGATCGTGTCGGCGCGCGACGAATACGAGCTGGCCACACTCGAAGCGGCATCTGCCCGCGAGCTCCCGACGCTCGGCGTCTGCCGCGGGCTCCAGGTCATCAATGTGCATGCGGGCGGCACGCTCCACCAGCACATCCCCGAGCATGCGTTTGTGGACGGGCCGGGCGATGCGCTCACCCACGACATCGCGATCGCGGAGGGGTCCGTGTTGGAACAGTGCTACGGCGCCGTACATCGGGTGAACTCGCTGCACCATCAACAGGTCGCCGACGTCGGAGCGCTCATCCGCGTGACGGCAACTGCCCCAGACGGCGGCATTGAGGCAATCGAGCACGAGGAACTCCCGTGGGTTGCCGTGCAGTGGCATCCGGAGATGCTTCCGACTCGTTCCACGGATCCGATCTTCAGCTGGTTGGTCGAGGCTTCCGCGAGCTGATCGGTGCCCGCAGGTCTGCGGGTGGAAGAGTGGTGTCGTGAGCGGCATTGCGATCTTCGACATGAACGAGACCACCCTTGACCTTGGTCCTGTGCGGACGCTGGTCGACGAGCTGTTGTCCACCGGCGGCGGATTCACCGTCTGGTTTCAGCGACTGCTGCAGCTCTCGATGGCGACCACGGCAACGGGCCAAGAGTTCCAAGACTTCGGCACGCTCGCCCGCATCGCGTTCGAGGCCAACGCCGAAGCAGGTCGCATTGCGCCCGGCCCCGACGCGTTCGCCACGGTCGCGACCGTGCTCGGTTCGATCTCGCCCTATCCCGAGGTACCCGCTGCGCTCCGACGCTTGCGAGACGCGGACTGGACGCTTGTCGCATTGACGAATAGTGGCCAAGCAATGGTCGACGGACAGGTCGAGCGAGCCGGCCTCGCCGATCTGTTCGACCATGTCCTTTCGGTCGAGGCGGTGCAGACCTACAAGCCCAGCGCCGCGCCGTACCTGCACGCACTCGAGGTCATCGGCGCCGAACCCGGCGATGCCTGGATGGTCGCCTGCCACGACTGGGATCTCGCCGGTGCCCGGGCGGTCGGGCTGCAGACAGCGTTCATCGAGCGCCGGGCCATGAGCTACGCGAAGGCCTACGCCCCGGCGGACCTGTCGGTCCGCGACTTCACCGCACTCGCCGACGCCCTGCTCGCCTAACCGACAGGCGAACCTGGCACCCCTGTCACCGGAAGAGTTCGTGGGCGAGCTCGACGGCGCGGGTCACGATCTGCAGTGGTTCATCATGGCGAGTGAGCAACATCAGGCGGCTCATCGCCTCGGGATCGCGAAGACGCACGTAGGCAAGGTTCGGCGGTTGGAAGCTGCGCACGGCCGCGGGCACAACGGCGACGCCTTCGCCAGCGGCGACAAGTCCGACGATGGTCGTGTACTCCTCGGCTTCGATGATCGGGTCGTAGCGCACGCCTGCTCGGTCGAGCATGGTGCGCAGCTCGCTGGACAGGGCGGGCGACTGGGTGCGGCTGAAGCTGATGAACGATTCGCCGACGAGCTGCGCCAGCGACGTGCTCTTCCGGCTGGCGAGCCGGTGATCGGTGCTCACGGCCAGGAAGAGCGGTTCTTCGAGGATGATCCGATGATCGAGTCCCGCCTCGCCGCGCGTGCGAGCGATGCCGAGGTCGAGCTCGCCGTCGAGGAGTGCGGTCCGTTGTGCTTCCGAACTCATCGAGTGCAGCTCGAAGGTGACGGCGGGGTGGCGGGCGCGATGTGCTCGCAGAAGCTGCGGCATGACCTGGTACGACGCCGAGTCGACGAACCCCAGGCGGAGTTCACCGGCACCGCCCGTGCGGTGCTCTCCCATCAGACGATCGACGGCATCGGCCTGGGCAAGTAATCGACGGGCCTGCGGAAGCAGGGTGCGTCCGGCCCCGCTCAACTCGACGCGCCGAGTCGTGCGATCGAAAAGGTCGCTGCCGAGATCGTGTTCGAGCTGGCGGATCTGCTGGCTCAGCGGCGGCTGCGCCATGTGGAGTCGCTCGGCCGCCCGCCCGAAGTGCAGTTCCTCGGCCACGACGACGAAGTAGCGCAGCCTCGTCAGATTCATAGGCAAAGAGTATCAATTTGGCTCAGATTGATACTTCCTGATGAGGCTCAGGATCGTTAGCTTGGGCGGATGGGTCTGTTCAGCATGAACCGAGAGTCCGACGGCTCGTCGTCCCGGCCGCCCCGCTACTCCGCTGGAGGTCTGCTCAAACGCGGCCTCACCGGTGAGTCGTGGCCGCGAGTCTGGCGTGACGTGCCACTCAAGAAGAGCTACGACGTCATCATCATTGGTGGCGGTGTTCATGGCTTGGCGACGGCGTACTACCTGGCGACCAACCACGGCATCACCAACGTTGCCGTCGTCGACAAGGCGTACCTCGGCAGCGGTGGCTCGGGCCGCAACACCGCGATCGTTCGCTCGAACTACCTGACGCCCGAAGGCGTGGCGTTCTACGACCGTTCGCTCGAGCTGTACAACAGCATGACCGAGGATCTGAACATCAACGTGATGTTCAGTGAGCGCGGCCACCTCACGCTGGCCCACTCGGACTCGGCGCTGCGCACCATGCACTGGCGGGCCGAGGTCAACAAGCTCCAGAACATCGACTCGTCGGTTATCGACCCGCAGCAGGTCAAAG
>CAZEMU010000077.1:0-19461 GCA_964513315.1 uncultured Acidimicrobiaceae bacterium
TCGGCACGCCGCCGCCGAAGCCGACCATTGATCCGTTCGCGCCGATGACTCGGTGGCACGGCAATACGATCGCGATCGGGTTCTGTCCGTTCGCCGCGCCCACAGCTTGGGCTCCGCCAGGGCGGCCGACAGCGGCAGCCTGTTCGCCGTAGCTGATCGTCTGGCCGAACGGAATCGTCGCCAAGACCTGCCAGACCTCTCGTTCGAAGTCGGTGCCTTCGGTCAGGTGCAGCGGGATATCGAAATCCTCGCGTTCGCAGCCGAAGTACTCCTCGAGCTGGCGGGCGGTCTGCACCAGGATCGGGTGATCAGGATCGACGGGCAGATCCGTAGGAATCGATCGCTTGTGCTCATCCTCGAAGTGGATTGCGGTCAACCCATGGGCATCGGCGACCAGCGTCAACTCGCCGATCGGCGACTCGACGGTGCACATCGAGCGAGGGCCAGGGGCAGGAGATGACCGCACCTCGCCAACCTAGTACGCACGATTTGGACCGGGCGGTGGTTGCGGTGACCATGGGGCATGACCCCAGGAACGCCGGAATGGTTGGCCCTCGTCGACGAGGACATCGTCGACCCCGACCAAGAGATCGTCGATCCGCACCACCATCTGTGGCCGCCAGAGGGTGCCCTGCCCTACGACTTGGCGGACCTACACGGCGATACGTCAGCCGGCCACAACATTGTCGGCACCGTGTTCGTCGAGTGCCACGCTGCGTATCGAGCAGACGGGCCCGACCATCTGCGCAGCGTCGGCGAGACCGAGTTCGTTGCCGGGCGAGCTGCCGAGAGCGCGGCGGGGGGTGCAGAGATTCTGGGCATCGTCGCCAGCTGTGATCTGCGGCGCGCGGACCTCGACGAAGTGCTCAACGCCCACGAGACCGCTGGCGACGGCCGGTTCCGCGGTATCCGCCATGCGTTGGCGCGTGAGACCGACCCTGCGCTTCGCATCGCTGGGCGGGCGCCCGAAGGGCTCGCCGAGGATCCGGACTTCCGCCGAGGCGTCGCCCGACTCGGCGACCGGGGACTGACCTACGACAGCTGGCACTACCACCACCAGAACGCCGCATTCGCCGACGTCGCTCGGGCGTGCCCGGGCACGACGATGATCCTGGACCACTTCGGCACGCCACTGGGCGTCGGACGGTTCGAAGGCAAGCTTGACGAGATCTTCGAAACGTGGAAGGACGACATCGCCGCGATCGCCTCGCTGCCGAACACGGTTGCCAAGATCGGTGGCCTCGCCATGCCGGACAATGGCTACGGCTGGCACGCCCAGGACCGGCCGGCCACGAGCGATGAACTCGTCGCCGCCCAGGAACGCTGGTACCTGCACACGATCGAATGCTTCGGGCCCGACCGCTGCATGTTCGAAAGCAACTTCCCGGTCGATCGGTTCTCGATCAACTACGTGACGTGGTGGAACGCGGCGAAGAAGATCGCAGCGCGTTACGACTCGAGTGAGCGCGACGCAATGTTCGCCGGTACCGCCCGCCGGGTGTACTCGCTCTAGTTGTCGTTAGCCATCGCCGAAGCTGACGCCGCACACAAGCCACGCATCGCCCGGCTTCGTCATGGCGAAATCGATCGGTTGCACGCCGAAGTTCGATCGGCTGATCGTTCCGCTCGCCGTACCTACCGAGTTGTTGTCGTTGCTCACCGACGTCAAGTTGTACGACTCAAGCCCGCGCCCGAACTGACTCTCGAGCACATCAGCGCTCACGCCGCCAGAGAAGCAAGCGGGGTCAAGGTGCTCGATTGCGGCTTCGAAGTTCTGGTCGGCAAGGTCGGCGAGAAACTCATTCGCAGCATCGATCGGTCCGCTGACTGCACGGACGACGAGCATGGTGCAGCCGCCGATGAGCAAGATGCCGAGGCCGATGATGACGAGCGCGATCTTCCACCAGGCGCGCTTCGGCTTGTTGACGCCAAGCGGCGGCTGGCTCGGAGGCGCAGGAACGCCGGGCTGCTGCTGGTAACCCTGCTGCTGGTAGCCCGGCTGTTGCGGCGGCGGTTGATACGGCGGCTGGTGGGGCGGCGCTGGCGGCTCGTAGCCGCCCGGTGGTGGCGGTTCGAACCCGCTGTTATCCGTCATCTTTCCGCCTTTCGTCGATCACAACCGTAGGCCGCGCCCGCTTGCCCAGCGGCAAGTCGCGCTCGGTTGTTGGGTCGCTACTGGTTCTTCGGAAGCTCGCTGAACGGGGTGTCGCGGTCGAAGCCAGGTTCTTTGGGAAGACCGAGCACACGCTCGCCGACGATGTTCTTCTGAATCTGATCGGTGCCGCCATAGATCGGCGGGGCCTGCGCGTTGAGCGCCACATTGACGACGGCGGGATCGGTCATCGAGGCCGTCGGGTCGAGCATGCCATCGGCGCCGATGATCCGCAGGCCAAGGTCACGGAACTGGCGATGATGTTCGCCGTTCCAGAGCTTGCCGATGTTTGGTTCGCCGCCGGTGCGCTGGTTCTTTACCCGCGCCCGCTGCATGTTGAGGCGGTTGACCTGCAACATCGAGTAGAGCTTCATCATGTCGTCGCGCAGCACGGGATCGTTGAGGGTGCCGAGCTTGCGGCCGAGTTCGACGTAGCGGTCGAACAGCTTCATGCCGACGCCAGGAGCGTGGCCTTCGGCCCGGCTTTCGCGTGCCTTGCGGACAACATCGCCAGCGACTCGTCCGAACGAGTTCATGCGCTTGCCCGGTGCGGCCATTGCGACGCCGGTAGACCCCGTGCCGATACTGGTGCGCTCGACAGTGAGGGTCGTGTTAGCCACGCGCCAGCCATCGCCGTGTTCACCGATGCGGTCGGACTCGTTGACCCAGGCATCGGTCATGAACACTTCGCTGAAGAATGTTCGGCCGGTCATTTCCTTGAGCGGGCGGACGTCGACACCGTCTTGGTCTATGTCCATCACGAAGTAGGTCATGCCGCGGTGCTTGGGCTGCGAAGGGTCGGTGCGGGCGACGAGCATGCCGAGGTCGGCAGCATGGCCCTGTGAGGTCCAGACCTTTTGGCCTTCGACGCGCCACTGGTCGCCGTCGCGTTCGGCCTTGGTCTGCAAGCCAGCGAGGTCAGAGCCGGCGGCCGGTTCGCTGAAGAGTTGGCACCAGGCCTCTTGGCCGTTGAGGATCGGTGGGATGTAGCGGTCGATCTGTTCCTGGGTGCCGTGGGCGGCGATCGTCGGTGCCGCCAGCATGAACCCGAGACCCGGTGGGGGTCCAAGAACGTCTTTGGACGCCATCAGACGCATCGCAGCAGTCTCTTGCGATTGGCTCCAGCCCTTGCCATAGGCGTGCTCGGGGAGCGAGGGCTTGGCGTATCCAGCGTCCGCGAGAACTTGCCACCATTCGCCCACCGTCAGGCTCGGGTCCCAGTTCGCGTCAAGCCAGTCGGAGAGTTCTTGCATTGGATCAGCCATGTGCCGAGGTTACTGGCAGAACCCTGACGGACAGCTAGCCGAAAGGCGGCCTTCAACCCGCGATCTCAGGCGTCGGTGAAGACGCCTCGTAGCACGCTCCGGCCGCTGTGGGCCTCGACCCCGTCTCGTGGCTCGATCGAGATGTCGACGATCGGGAAGTCGTCGGCAGTGACGCCGAATGGGAGCTCGAAGGTGTTGGTCTCGCCCGTCACAAAGCCGAGCGTGTGCATGTCGGACACGTCGCTGTTGATGACCCAGAGTTCAAGATCTGCGTCAGCACCTGCGTCGGGCAGGCCGGTGAGGTCAACCTCGACGGAGCACGTTTCGCTATCGCATACGACCCGTGCCTGGGCAGTCTCGCTCGTTGGAACGGGCAGGTCGGCGTCGGTCATGAGTGCGTTCGCAAACTCGACGGGCGGTTCGTCATTGCGGGCAACGACCGCGGCCACGACCCCCACCATCAAGAGGGTCGCAGCCGCAATCGCGAGCATGCTGGACGATGACTTCTGGAACCAGTGCTGGGTTCGGCGGGCTCGGCCGCCGGTCGCCGTGCGGCGGGCATCGGCCTCGGAGGTCGCGGTCTCGACCTCGACCTCGGCGATGATGTTGTTCCACACCATCGCTGGGGGAGCGATGCGGTCGAAGTCGTGCGGTTCGACCGAGCGGGCGAGTTCTCGGATCTGGTCTTCGTTGAACATTGGTTCGTCGCGGGTAATGCCGTTCATGTTGCGGCCTCCAAGTATCGGCGCAATCGCGCCAGCCCCCGACGGATGTCACTTTTTACCGTTCCGAGTGGAACCAATGTCTGCTCTGCGATTTGTTCGTGGGTGAGATCGTCGAAGAAGGCAAGCCGGACGATTTCACGAGGACGCTCGGGAAGCGTCGCAAGCGCTTCGGTCACGAGCAGGCGGTCGGCGAGATGATCCAGCGGCTGGCGATTGTCAGCGAGCCGGCTCACCCGGCTTCCGTCCTCGTCGCGAGCCGAAGGAACCTGGCGGCCGTCTTTGCGGTAGGCATCGACGATCTTGTTCTTGGCGATGCCAACGAGCCAGGCGGCGAGTGGACCGCGCCGTGGGTCGAAGCGGTCTCGGGCTCGCCAGGCCGCCAGGAACACTTCTTGGGTGAGGTCGGCGGCTTGGGTGGGGTGGGCTCGGGCGCAGAGCGTGTGCACGAGCGCACCGTGGGCTTCGTACGCCGAAGCGAGGCCATGTTCGGAACCGGACCGGAACGCAGCGTCCACATGATCGATGTCGATCACGGACGCGTCGTCAGCGCCGTCGTGGGGAGGAGAAGTCACCAAAGTCCTTGGTAGTCCGAGGGTGATCGGAGCGAGTGCCATCGCTTTGGATTTTCGATGGGAACGGCCATTTGGATGCATCCAAATGAGGTTTTTCTTTTTAGTACTAAAATTTTTCGAAATCGTGCATCCGAACCTGCGCCGGCGGTCGTAATAGGCGGCATCCCAACCAAATACCGGGGCATCGATCAACAGAATCGGCGCCTCATATGAAAGGACCAACCATGCGTAGGTTGATCGCCGCTCTTGCGGCACTTACCATCTCGGCAGTCATGTTTGCGGCACCAGCTCAGGCTGACGGCCACATCCGGATTCACCTGATTCACGGCATCCCCGGCGTCGACGTCGATGTCGAGGCCAATGGCGCCAACGTGTTCGAGGGCTTCTCCTTCGGCGACACCCAAGATCTCAGCGCCTTCGCAGGTGCAACACTTGAAGGCGTCAAGGTCAAGGTTGCGGGCACCGACACGGTCGCCATCGATGCTGGCGATGTCGCACTGCCTGCGGACGGCAACTTCACCCTCATCGCTCACCTCGACGCTGACGGCACCCCAACGATCGGCGTGTTCGAGAACAACGAGTCCTCGACCGCTGCTGGCGAAGGTCGCATCACCGTGCGTCACACCGCAGCTGCCCCAGCCGTTGACATCCTCGCCAATGGTGCCGTCGCTTTCGAGAACGTGCCCAACGGCGCAGGCGGCGACGCTGACCTGCCTGCAGGCACGATCTCGGCCGAAGTTGTGCCCACCGGCGCAACCGAGCCTGTCGTCATTGGCCCAGCTGATCTTCCGATCACCGAAGGCGCCAACCTCATCGTCTACGCCGTTGGTTCGCTCGAAGACGACTCGCTGACCGTGCTCACCGAGAGCATCGAAGGCCTCGCAACCCCACCAGCTGCCGTCAACACGGGTAACAGCCCCGTTGACGCCGCCCAGGGCGTGAGCATCGCTGCGATGGCCGGCATCGTTGGCATTGCAATGGCCGCCGCGGTTGCGGTTCCCGCTGTCGCCCGCGCTCGCGGCTGATTCGGACCTCGTAGACATTCACGGAGCATCGACCAGTGAAACCCTCTACCCCGGCATCACTGGCCGGGCGCACCCTGTGGCTGATCATCGCCTTGGCCATGATCGCTGCAGGGTGCGCCAGCGTTTCGACCTCCATTGGTGAGCCCGACGCGGCGGTCGCAACTGCTGCCGCCGCGCTGGAGGACGCAGCCGAGGCTGCGGTCGGAGACAGCGCCACCAACACGCCGTCAACCGCAGTTCCCGACTCGGAACCCGATGCGTCTGATGACGCGGCCGACACCGACGCTGCGAGTGGCGACCCAACCGTGGCGGCCGATCCGGATCTGGACGAAGCCACCTCGACGAACGAACTCGGCAACGAGTTCTCCGACACGGAACTCCCCCCGGCTCCGATCGGCTTCGAGGCGCTCACGCCAGAACCCGGCGGCCGCCAGCCGGTGTCCATGGTCATCGAGGACATCGATGTTGTCGACGCGACGATCATTCCGGTCGGCGTCAACCCTGACCAAACGTTCGAAGTTCCGCCCGCCGACCAGGTTGGGTGGTATCGGTTCGGGCCGACTCCGGGCGAAGAAGGATCTGCGGTGCTTGCAGCGCACATTGCCTTTGACGGCGTCGACGGGGTGTTCCGCCACCTCGCCGACGTCGAGGTCGGGGCAGTCGTTGTCGTCGGTTACGACGACGGCACATCCCAGCGCTATCGCATCGATTCGGTGACCGACTACTTCAAGGAAGAGCTGCCGCCCGAGCTCTTCGCACGTGACGGCGACTCGCAGCTTGCGCTCATCACGTGCGGCGGCACCTTCAACCCGCAGCTTCGGTCGTATGAATCGAACACGGTCGCGGTCGCCACACCTATCTAGCGTCGTACCGCTAACAGGTGACGACTGGCCGTAGACTCCCTAGGTTCTGTTCGCACACCTAAGGGGCCTTTGATGGCAGCCGGTGGAAGCACCAAAGTCGTCCTCGCCGCACTCGTCGGCAACTCGGCGATCGCCGTGGCCAAGTTTGTGGGGTTCTTCGTCACCGGCTCCTCGTCGATGTTGGCCGAGGCCATTCACTCGGTCGCCGACTCGGGCAACCAGGGTCTGCTCCTCTGGGGCGGCAAGGCCGCCAAGAAAGAGGCCGACGACGAGCACCAGTTCGGCTACGGACGCGAACGGTTCTTCTGGGCCTTCGTCGTGGCTCTGGTGCTGTTCCTCGTCGGTTCGGGCTTCGCCCTCTACGAGGGCATCGAGAAGATCCGGCACCCGCACGAGATCGACAACGCCATCGTGGCGTACTGCATCCTTGGCTTCGGCATCTTCGCCGAGGGCTTCGCACTGCGCACTGCGGTCGTCGAGTCCAAACGGGTCAAGCGAAACAACGAGTCGTGGTGGCAGTTCGTCCGCAACACGCGAGTGCCTGAGTTGGCCGTCGTGTTGCTCGAGGACATCGGCGCCATGTTCGGTCTGATCATCGCCATCGTTTCGGTGTTCATCGCCGACACGTTCAACGCCCCCGTCTGGGACGGCATCGGCACGCTGAGCATCGGCATCCTGCTGTTCCTCATCGCCGTGGTCCTCATCATCGAGATGCGCAGCATGCTCCTTGGCGAGGGCGCACAGCCCGAGAAGATGAAGGCCATCCGTGGTGCGATCGAACGCACCCCTGGTGTCAAGAGCATCATCCACCTCCGCACCCAGTACCTCGGCCCTGAAGAACTGCTGGTCGGTGCCAAACTTGAATTCGACGCCGACCTCGATACGGCGGCGCTTGCCGATCGTGTCAACGAGGTCGAGGCGAACGTGCGCAAGGTCGCCCCGAACGCACGACCGATGTACATCGAACCAGATCTGCAAAGGAAGTTCTGATGACGAAACCGCTCGAAGCTGGCGCTGCGTTTCCCAGCGTTGTCGGCAAGGACCTCGACGGCAACGACGTCGACATGGGGGCCTCGGTCGCCGGGAGCTGGGCCGTTGTCCAGTTCTACCGGGGCGACTGGTGACCGTACTGTCGTCAACAGTTGGTTGACTTCGCTACCCACGCCCGTCCGTTCATCGACGCAGGCATCAAGGTCGTCTTCGCCTCGGTCGACAGCATCGAGAAGACCGCGACCCTCAAAGAGGGTCTCCATGTGGGCTTCCCAATGCTCGCCGAGGTCGACGCGGTCGCAACGGCCGAAGCACTCGGTTCGTTCGTGCAGACCGGTGACCGCACGTTCCTGCACGCAACCGGGTTCCTGCTGAAGCCAGACGGCACGATCGATACCGCCGTCTACGCCACTGGGCCGATCGGCCGACTCAACCCGAGCGAAGTTCTTCGCATGGTTGCATTCAGGAAGAGCCAAGCCTGACGTTCGCGTGCGGTTCTCGCATCGAGCGTCGGGTCTGACCCGATTCGCGACCGAGCCGAACGGCTCACATTCGCGGGTCGCGGACCGATGCAATGAGAGAACTGTCCCCGTTCCGCTCGGAGGTGCCCAATGAAGGGCGTCATCTTCAATGCCACCCAAGAAGCCGTCATCGATCTCTTTGACGAGGACACTTGGGACGACCTGCTCGACGCCGCGGGTGTCGATGGTGTGTACAGCTCTGTCGGTACCTATGAAGACGCAGACCTCATCGCCATCGTGGTTGCGGCCACCAAAGCGACGGGCATGACCGCCGACGAAGTCATGGTCGCTGTCGGCCGCAAGGCCTTGAACCATCTTGCCAACCGGGTGCCGACGCTCGTCGGTGAGTGCACGAACGCATACGAAATGCTTGGCATGATCCATGACGTGATCCACGTCGAGGTCATGAAGCTCTACGAAGACGCCCAGCCGCCGCAGTTCAGCTACTCGGATCTGCCGGGCGGCGGTCTGCGCATGGGCTACCGCTCGCCTCGCAACCTCGACGCGCTGGCCGAAGGCCTGGTGTACGGCGTTGGCGATCGTTTCGGCGAAGAACTCCAAGTTACGCGTCACCCGGCCACCTCTGATGGCGAAGTCTTCATCGACGTCGTCTCGCTGGGTGCAGCGAACGCAGCCTGAACTCTGGCGATGACGTGAGCGACGGTACGGGTCCAACGTGGCATGGTGACGTGACACCCGAGGAGTCACCGTCGGTTGACGATCTTCTCAAGCGCGTGGCTCGACTCGAGAAGCGTGTGCACCGCGAGCGGGCCGCTCGTGCCACGGCTGAACAGATCACCGAGGACCGGTTACGCGACGCCTATCTCGCTCGTCGAGAGGCCGAAGACGCGCTCGATGCCAGCCGGGCGAAGTCCGAGTTCCTGGCCAACATGAGCCACGAACTGCGCACACCGCTGAACGGTGTGATCGGCATGTCGAGCTTGCTCGCCGACACCCAGCTCGACCCGGAGCAACGCGACTACCTCAGCACCATTCGTTCCAGCAGCGAAACCCTGCTCGCGGTCATCAACGACATCCTCGACTTCTCCAAGATTGAAGCCGGCAAGCTCGAGATCGAGAGCTATCCGTTCGAGATCCGTTCGGTGATCGCCGATGCGGTCGAACTGACTGCAGTCGCGCTCGGCAACCGAGGCATCGAGCTCGCCTACGACGTGCATGCTGATGTGCCGACGACGCTCATCGGCGACGTGGTCCGCATTCGTCAGATACTGAACAACCTGTTGAGCAATGCGGCCAAGTTCACCGAACAGGGCGAGATCGTCGTGCGGGTGACCTCGGACCGCGTCGCTGAGGGCCGCTACCGGGTCGCGATCGCCGTGCAAGACACCGGCATCGGCATCAAACGCGACCGACTCGAAGCGCTCTTCGAGTCCTTCACCCAGGCCGACACATCAACGACGCGTCGCTTTGGCGGGACGGGCTTGGGTCTCACGATCACGCGCCAACTTGTCGAACTCATGGGCGGCACGATCAACGTCGAATCCGAATACGGATCCGGGTCGACGTTCACTGCGGTGTTGCAGCTTCGCGCCACTAACGAAAGCAGCGAGCCCGCACCGTCGCGCGTCGAGACGTTGCGAGGCCGCCGAGTCTTGATCGTTGACGACAACGCGACCAACCGCCGGATCCTCGAACGCCAGCTCAGTGGCTGGGAGATGGACGTCGCGGTGGCGTCTTCGGGGCCCGATGCCCTTGAGCTCATCGCCGACCAGGCATTCGACCTGGCCATCTTCGACATGCAGATGCCAGAGATGGACGGCCTCGAACTTGCCACCATCGTCCGCGAGCGCTCCGACACTCGGTTCCCGATTGTGCTTCTCACGTCGCTCGGTCGTCGTGAAGGAACCGATCACGTCTTTGCCGCCCAGCTCGCGAAGCCAGCTAATCCAGACACACTCCGCCAGGTTTTGGCCGATGTGTTGCGCCACATCGAACGGCCCGCGGTGCGCGAAACGGTTGAGTCGATCGATGCGTCGCTTGGCGACCGGCATCCACTTCGGATTCTGATCGCCGAAGACAACGTGGTGAACCAGAAGGTCGCCCTCGCGCTGCTCAATCGGCTCGGCTACGACCCCGACATGGTCGAGAACGGCCGGCTGGCCGTCGACTCGGTCGGCACGGTCGACTACGACCTCGTGCTGATGGATGTGCAGATGCCCGAGATGGATGGCCTCGAAGCGACGCGTGCGATTCGTTCGTCGATCGACGATGCACATCAGCCGACGATCGTCGCGTTGACAGCGAATGCGCTCGACGGAGATCGCGAGCTCTGCATCGCTGCGGGCATGGACGACTACTTGTCGAAACCCATTCAGCTCACGAAGCTGATGGAAAAGCTCGAAGCCACCGTCCGACGCTCGTAGCGCGAGCGCTGCGGGCTAGGTGAAGGCTTGGCGGGCTGAGCGCTTTGCGCGCAGCAGCTCGTTGAATCGTTCGACGGTCATGCGTTCGTTGAGCGCGGTGCGCAACAGGTCTTGCATGCTCGCTGGCGCAAGGCCGCTGTCTGACGCATCGGTGTCGAGGTTGCTCGGAAACGCATAGCCACTCGCGCAGGTTGCGATGTGGGCTTCGTGGAGTTCGCCAGCTTCGGCCAACCCGAGCAGGACGGGATAGGTCGAGGATGCGACGCCGTCCCAGTCGATTGCTTCCATGGGCACACCGAAGGCCGATGAGACCTGCAACAGGTTGCCGATGCGATTGTGATCGTCGGTTCGATTCTCACCCGCTGCGTGATGCAGCGCGGGGTTGAAGAACACGGCGTCGCCGGGCTCAAGTTCGACCTGCACGGCATGCTTTTCGAAGTGCGCTTTGAAACGCTCGTCGCGCCAGGCCAGGTACCCAGCGCCATATCGCTGGCTTCCGGGAAGAAGCATCGTCGGGCCCGCATCGATCGGCATCGGCGAATGCGCGACTGCTCCCTGCAGCGTCAAGGCCTGAGAGAGGTGGTGCACGTGGCTCGGGAACCGGGCGGCGTCCGCGTTGGAGAGGAATCCCAGGTGATAGTCACGATGAGGTGACTGCGCAGCTCCGCCGGGGTGGACGATGTTGACCTGGGCAGTGACCTGATACCAGGGTCCGAGCCATGCCTCGGAGACGAGGTCGAGTACCCGGTTGCCGTAGTAGTTGACATGCGCAGCTGGGTCGAGCTTGGCGACTTTGCCCAGAACGTCCCAGGCGCGACTGTTCGCTCCGGAGCTCGCAAAGTGGTCGAAGCCGTCGCCGTTGGCCCGTTCGCGCTCGATGACGGCGAGCAGCGCGTCGGTCATTGCGTCGAGTGCTCCACGGTCGCTCCAGCCGTTGCGGATCACGATCACGCCAGCGCCGTGCCCGAACACATTTGCTAGCTCGGCACGAAGCGACTCAGCTGCGTCCTCGTCGGTCGCAGCTCGGAAGGTGTCGCCGTCGTAGGCGGGGATGCCAGCCGTGGTCGTTGCGGCATGCGGCGTAGCGACACCGCCAGCAGGGTCGGCGCAAAGGGCCGCGAACGCATCAACGTCGAGATCGCCGGAGAAGCGTCCGCTGAAGAAGGAAGAAGACTGACCCATGGGCGCACGTTACCCCCTGGTTGTGATCGATTCCGGCTTGCGCCACGCTGACGGCGTGGGAGGGACCATCGCAGCAACGCTGCACCGAGTTGTTGCTGCGTTCGCGGTCCTTGGTGTCATCTGGATCGCGTCATCGTGCGGGTCGTCCGACGAGCCCGTCGACGTGTTCGCCGCTGCCTCGCTGGTCGATGCGTTCGGCGAGATCGCATCGGTCTTTACTGCAGAGTCAGGCATCGAGGTCCGGCTCAACTTCGCTGGCTCGTCGATCCTGCGGGAACAGATCCTCGATGGCGCGTCGGTCGACGTGTTCGCATCGGCGAACCCGGCGGTGATGGAAGACGCTGCGGCAGGACGGGCCGGATTCGGCCCGCGTGCAACGATGGCGGTGAATGAACTCGTTCTGGCTGTGCCTGCCGATAATCCAGGCAACGTGAACTCGGTCCAAGACTTGGCCGATCCGGGCCTATTCGTCGGCGTGTGCGCGGCGTCGGTGCCATGCGGCGACCTGGCCCATGACTACTTCGACCAGGCGGGCGTGTCGGCATCCGTCGATACGTTCGAGCCCGATGTTCGGTTCGTCGTCTCACGCCTGATCGACGAAGAGCTTGACGCCGGCATGGTCTACCGCAGCGATGTCGTCGCCACGAACGGCGCCCTCACGATGATCGAGCGAGCGGACCCGCCGGTGGTCACGTCGTACCCGATCGCGGTCGTGGAACCCGCCCGTGATGATGCGCAGGCATTCGTTGACTTCGTCCTTGGAGACGCGGGACAAGCGATTCTTGAGCGATGGGGATTCGTCGCTCCGTGAAGGCTCGACGTCCAACACGGGTGCCAGGGCCACTCCTTACCCTTGGCGTCGTTGGCGTGCTCGTCTTTGCGCTGCCGTTCCTCGGCCTGCTGTTTCGTGTGCCGTGGTCGCGGCTGGGTTCGATCGCGACGTCGGCCGTCGTCGTTGACGCGCTCTGGTTGTCGTTGCTGTCGTCGGTAGCTGCGGCAGTCATCTCGGCACTGCTCGGTGTGCCATTGGCGTGGATCCTGGCTCGCACCGATTTCCCGGGGCGGAGCTTCGTGCGAGCGATCGTGACGTTGCCGATGGTGCTGCCTCCTGTCGTCGGTGGCGCGGCGCTGCTGTTCGCGTTCGGTCGCAACGGCACGTTCGGCGGCCCCTTGGCCGATGCGACCTCGTTCGTGCTTCCGTTCTCGATCTGGGGGGTGATCTTGGCGAACGTGTTCGTCGCCATGCCGTTCCTCATCGTGACCGTCGAAGGCGCGTTCCGGAACTTGGACCCTCGGTTCGAGGAAGCTGCGTCGACCTATGGCGCCCGTCCCCTCGACGTGTTTCGTCGGGTGACGTTGCCGATGATCCGCCCGTCTTTGCTGGCTGGCATCGTGCTTGCGTGGGCTCGAGCGCTCGGCGAGTTCGGTGCGACGATCACCTTTGCAGGCAACCTGCCCGAACGAACGCAGACGCTGCCGCTTGCGGTCTTCGTCGAGCTGCAGCGCGACCGCGATAGCGCGGTAGCCATCAGCTTGATTCTCGTTGTCGTGTCGCTCGTCGTGCTGGTGGCCTTGCGAGATCGGTGGTGGCAGCGATGACGGCGCACCCGAAGAAGGGCCTGGGCGCCGACCTCGACGTCACCGTCGAGCAGTTCCGCCTCCAAGCCGCATTCTCCGCCGAGCCGGGCGAGACCATCGCGGTGCTTGGACCGAACGGCGCAGGCAAGTCGACGACCGTTCGTTCGTTGACGGGCCTTGCCCCGATGGATGCTGGCCGCATCGAGCTCGGCGGACGCGTGCTTGACGATCCGGCTGCGAAGACCTTCGTCTTGCCCCACGAACGCTCGATCGGAACTGCGTTCCAAGACGCGCTGCTGTTTCCGCATCTCGATGTCCGGGACAACGTCGGGTTTGGGCTGGACCGGTCGCAGCGCGGTTCGGCCGTCGACGCACTGTTGGAACGCGTCGGCCTTGCTGGCTTCGGCGCTCGTTCGGTCGATGGACTCTCGGGCGGCGAAGCACGTCGGGTCGCGATTGCCCGTGCACTCGCCGGCGACCCCGACTTGGTGATCCTCGACGAACCGTTTGCCGGGCTCGACGTCGGCGCTCGAGCGGGTCTGCGAAAACTGATTCTTGAGCGTCGAGCCGACAGCGACGCGCCGTGGCTGCTGATCACCCACGATCCAACCGAAGCTCGCATCTTGGCTGATCGGGTCGTGGTGCTCGAGGCTGGCCAGGTCACGCAGGTCGGAACACCGTCCGAGGTCCAGGCTCAGCCCGCATCGCGCTACGTCGCGGAACTTGTCGGCGTCAATCTGTTCGAGGGAGTCGCGCGGGCCGGGCGAGTGACCGTCGGGTCGGCCGACGTTGAGCTGACGATCGTCGACAGCGCACTCACGGGTGAGGTGCGACTGACAGCGCCGCCCGAGTCGGTCGCGCTGCACGCAAGCCAGCCCGGCGGTAGCCCCCGCAACGCCTGGGAAGCCCGAGTCGCTGCGGTCCATCGACTCGGTGACCTTGTCCGAGTGCACGTCGACTCGCCGCTCCCACTCGTCGCAGACGTCACGCCCGGTGCGGTCACCGAACTTGACATCGCTCCCGGGGAAACGGTGTGGGTCGCGATCAAGGCGACCAGCTTCGACGTCTTCTAGCCGTTCATCCAGGTGGTGACGTCGGCAGCGATGCGGCTCGGCGACTCGAGTGGGCCGAAGTGGCCGAGGTCTGGGTACTCGACGAGCGTGCCGTTCGAGAGCGCTGCTGCGGCCCCTGTTGCGAAGTCGGCAGCCGATGGTTGATCGCCCGGCGTGTATCCCTTGGCAACGATGACGGGCACGTCGACCGACGCAATGCGGCTGGCCGGAATCGTGGCGCCGGTGAACGTCAAGGCCTCGTGCACGGGCCGACACGCAAGACGAACGCTGCCGTCGTCATCGTCGACGAAACCCCAGCGCACATACGAGGCGAGCGCATCAGCACGAAGCAGGTTCAAGGGAGGCCGGCTCGCATAACGTTCGAGTGCGTCGGCTCGTGTCGGGAAGTTCGGACGGCGGCGCGCTGCGTTCTCGGCCATGAAGCTGTTCCGTGGCCCGATCTCTGCCGGGAAGATGATCGGCTCGTAGACCCAGGCTTTGCGGATGACGCCTGGGCGGGCCGCTTCGGCCATGAGGGTGGTGGCCCCACCCATCGAGTGGGCGAACGCGTAGATCGGTTCGCCGACGTGATCGATCGCGGCGAGCAGGTCGTCGGCGAAGTCGTCCCACACAAACGTCGCATCGGGATCGATCTGGGATGCGCCGTGGCCTCGAAGGTCAACGGCCCAGACACGGAATCGTTTGGCCCATTCTTGGATCAGTGGCAGATAGGTGCGGGCGTGAAATCCGGTGGCGTGGGTAACCATCAGCGGTGGTCCATCGCCTCCGAAGTCGTGCAACGCGATCGGCGTGCCATCCGCGGAACTAAGCCATTCGATCTGAGGTGCGGGGTCGCTCACGGCATCGGACGATAGGCCGTACGACTCGGATTGACCGAACCCCAGCTTGAGAGCGGTGGGTACTTCTTCACATTTCCGATTCCCGGCCGTTTCCTTACCTTGAGACCATCTTGATCGGAAGCCCCAGGTTGCATCGCTCGCCACAACTGAACCCTGTCTTGGCGATGGTGCTGACGATGGCAGTTATCGCCACCGCAGCGCTGGCCATTCCGCGCGCCGCAGACGCACAGTTCAGCCAGGTCGTCCTCAGCGAAGTCGTTGCTGCAAACACCAGGAGTGTGGACAGCTTCTCGGAGACCTCGGACTGGTTCGAGCTCGAGAATCTCGGCGACCGTATTGACCTTGCCGGGTGGTCGATCTCTGACGGTGACGGCAACATCTGGACCTTGCCGGCGACGACGATGGCGCCAAACGAGCGATTGCTCGTCTGGGCGTCGGGTCGAGATCTCGATGCGCCAGAACTCCACACCAACTTCTCCTTTAAGAGCTCGGGTGAAGAACTCCGCTTGGCGAACTCCGCGGGCCAGCTCGTCGACAGGTTGACGTTCCCGGCGCTCGGTGACGACCAGGCATGGGGCCGTGGTCCCGACGGCACGCTCGGCTTCCTCGCAACACCAACGCCTGGCGATCCGAACAGTGCGCTGTTGCCGTCGATGGTCACGATCGAGACGCCCGGACAAACGTTCGTGGACGAGATCACGATCGAACTCTCGGCCGTGCTGGCGCAGGGCGAGACGATTCGCTACACCCTTGACGGAAGCGACGTTGCGATCGACAGCGACGAATACACGGCGCCGTTCACCATTGAACGTTCTTCGGTCGTTCGTGCTGCCGTGACCGGCAACGGAGTCGTCGGCACTGACGTCTCCGCTGGCTACACGGCAGTATCGAGTTCGATCGCCGACTTCTCATCGGACCTGCCGATTGTGCTGGTGCATTCGACCGGCGTCGTCGGTGAAGACACCCAGGACGCCATCGTCACGATCATCGAACCCGGTGAAGATGGGCGCAGCGGTGTCTTCGATCCGGCGAGCTATGACGGCTTTGCCGGGCTTCGGATTCGGGGTGCCTCGTCGGCGGGCTTCGACAAGAAGCAGTACAAGTTCGAAACCTGGGGCGACCAGCTCGGTAACGAAGTTGATGTCGACCTCTTCGGCATGGGATCCGACAGCGACTGGGTGCTCTACGCGCCAGGTCGCTTCGATCGGGCGATGATCAATAACGCGTTCATGTACGAGCTCGGTCATCGGATCGGTGTCGCCGCTCCGGAGTACCAGTTCGTCGAACTCTTCATCGAGGACAACATGACCGCAACGGTCGGCTCCGGCGACTACCGCGGCCTCTACCTGCTGCGCGAGGCGATCGAGATCGACGACTCGCGACTGGATCTGACCGAGCACACCGACACCTCAGCCGGGCCAGAGGGCGGCTACATCGTCCGCTACGACTGGGCCGACGAGTGCTGCCTGAACCTCGAGGGGCATCCGCAGTTCGGAAGCCAGATCGCGATGGACACACCGGGTGCGACCAAGGCGACAACCGAGCAGCGGGACTGGCTCGATGCCCATTGGGACGACATCCAGAAGGCTGCAGCGAGCGACTTCGCATCGGTCGAGGCACTGGTCGATGTCGATGACCTGCTCGACGGTTGGTTGCTGGAGATGCTTGCGCTCGACGTCGACATCTTGCGGGCCAGCCATTACATGCACCTCGACGCGGGTGGCCGTCTTCGGGCCGGACCGCTGTGGGATTACGACCGTTCGCTGGGCGGCGCCGATCCTCGGGTCGATGAGCTCGCCGAGGCAGAGTCGTGGAAGCCGAACGGCAGTTCCGGCCACAGCTACGAGAGCGACATCTACGCCGACTTGTGGAATCTCCCCGAGATCCAGGCTCGCCTGCGATCCCGGTGGGCGGACCTCCGCCAAGCTGAGCTGAGCGATCTCGCTCTCAATGATCTGATCGACGGCTTTGGCCTGGTGATCGCCGAGGCCTACGAGCGTGAGCTGACCGTGTGGAACGACGGCATCGAGTACGGCCCTCGGTTCGGTAACGGACTCCAAGGCGAGCTTGATCACATGGCCGCATGGGTCGCGACTCGCACGGCATGGCTCGACGACCAATTCTTGAATCCGTCGAACCCGCCAACCGTGGTTGTCCCGGACACAATCCAAGCGGCCGAGAACGAAGCGGTGAGCGTTCAGCTCGAAGCCTCGGATGAACAGGCGATCGTCTTCGACGCCACGGGTCTCCCCGAAGGTCTCACGATGAATCCGTCGACCGGGCTGATCTCCGGCACCGTCGGCTTTGGCGATGGCGGCACGTTCCCCGTGAGCGTCAAGGTGACCAACAGCAGCGGCGCCAGCACTGCAGTTGGGTTCATGATCGAGGTCTCGTCGCCGCTCGTTGCGCCACCGGCGGTTCTCCTCAACGAGTACAACGCGGTCGCTCCGGGCGCAGTCCTCGCACTCGGCGGTGCCGACGAAACCCTCGGTGTCGTCGGTGGCAATGGAGGCGACTGGTTCGAGATCGTGACGCTAGAGGACGAGCTCGATCTGCGCGGTTGGAAGTTCGACATCTGGTCGCGGACCGATACAGGCACGCTGCGCCAGTCTGCTCGTCTCGTGCTCGCCGACGATCCGCTCGTGTCGAACCTGCGAGCCGGCTCCATCGTGACGATCGCCGAGTCGATCCCCGACGATCTGTCCTATGACCCGGCGAACGGCGACTGGACCCTGCAGCTGCAGGCGAACACGGCCCAAGAAGGATCGATGCTCGCCAACCAGACCGACTTCGATACGAACAACTCGAAGTGGCGGCTCGTGATCCGCGACGCCGATGATGCGGTGCGGGCCGAGATCGTCGGCGAAACCGCTCCTTGGGACGAAGTCAACCTCGGTGTCGCGAGCGACGAGGTTCTCGCGATGCGCACCGACCCTCGTGCCGATGCCGATCCGGTCGTCGACTGGGTCGACTCGACACAGTCCAGCTTCGGACTACCGAACACGACCGATGGCGTCACCCAGGACTTCTCTTCGTTGCGTCCGGATCTCACGCCGACGATCGTGTGGGGCGACGTGGACTGTGACGGCACAGCCAGCATCATCGACGCCTTGCTCGTCGCTCAGTACAGCGTCGGTAACCGCACCGCAGTCGCGTCGTGCCCGGTCGCAAACCCGGTGTCCGAGGTCGTCATCGATGCGGCCGACGTCAACAATGACGGCCGGGTCGACATCGTTGACTCGCTGCTGATCACCCGATGCGAGGTCGGCATCGAGAATGTGTTGTGCCAGGCGGCCGCCGACGAGTAGCTCGGCTGTCTTAGGCAGTGCGGCTTCAGTCGGCGCCCTCGGGCTTCACCTTGAGGTGCACGGCGCCGACCCGCTTCTCAGTGTCGGCGAACGCTTCGAGATAGAGCCACTCCATGCCGTAGCGGGTGCCCTGGTGTTCGCCCTTGAGCACGACGTTCTCGCCGCTAAAGGCAAGCCCGTCGGCGCGCACCGATCCCTCCGCCACGCTGAAGCGCAGGTCCGGGTTGGCAGTCTGGCGCTGGAGTAGGCGTCCAGCCGCAGCGGTGACGTTGGACATCAAGTACGCAACGGGCATCGCGGGCAGGCCGTCGAAGTGGCCGACGCACCGCTCGGGCAAAACGGGTCCAAGCGCAATCTCGATGTGGCCGCCGGCAACATCGACCTGCTCCGGATCGATCAGCTCGACGTAGGGGTTCGGAGCGTCGTGGGGCGACTCGACGCAATGGTCGCTGAACATCTTGCGCATCATGTCGTAGCCAACGACCGAGTAGTAGCAGGACAGCGAACAGATGGTCTTGCCGTCGGGCGTCGATGCGAAGACGGTCGCGTGTGCCGTGCGCTTGTCGACCATCGAGCCCGTCGCCCGCAGCCGAAGTTCGCTCACGTCGGTCGGAAGGTTGCCGCGGGCTCGCCGAATCTCGGCATCGGTTGCCAGGTAGTGAAACCGGCCAGCTTTGGGGTTGGCCCAAGCCGCCGCGATCGAGCCGCAGATCGCCAAGTGGCGTCCCGCCTCGGCGCCCGAGATCGGGCCGACCTCGTAGCCGAGCGGCTGCTCGATCGGCGCCGTCGCCTTGATCGCGTTCGACTCGTCGAGTTCGACATCGGTGAGCGCGTAGTAGGGCGGGAGCACATCGATGCGCTCGAAAATCTGCTCCCGTTCGAGTCGCTGTCCGGTCAGGTCCGCCAGGTCCGCCATTGGATCCTCCTCAATTGTTCCGCACAACGAACGTAACAGCGATCGAATCCGGGCTCCAGCGGTTCTTC
>CAZEMU010000078.1:0-19357 GCA_964513315.1 uncultured Acidimicrobiaceae bacterium
GCGTTGGCCATCGGGCGACGATCCTCGAGGTAGCCCTTCTGGTCGACAGCGCACTGCCAAGGGATACGGATCGAAGCGCCGCGGTCACTGGTGCCGTAGCGGAACTCGCTCCAGTGAGCGGTCTCGTGATCACCGGTGAGGCGGTCTTCCTTGCCGAGGCCGTAGCCGGCGAGGTGCTCAGCAGGCTTGCCCTCGGCGCCCATTGCCTCGGCGGCAGCGATCATTGGATCCCAACCTTCGCGCATGGCCTTGGTCGAGAAGTTGGTGTGCATGCCAGCGCCGTTCCAGTCGCCCTTCATGGGCTTGGCAGCGATCGATGCGATCACGTTGTACTTCTCGCTGAGAAGATCGAGGAGGTAGCGAGCGATCCACAGGTGGTCGCCGACCTCGACGGTGCCGGCTGGGCCGATCTGGAATTCCCACTGGCCGGGCATGACCTCGGCGTTGGTGCCGCTGATCTTGAGGCCAGCCTGCATGCAGGCGGTGGTGTGCTCTTCGACGAGCTGGCGGTACGCAACGCGGCCGGTGCCGACGCCGCAGTAGTACGGACCCTGTGGTCCGGGGAACGCGCTATCGGGGAAGCCAGCTGGCCAGCCCGCAGGCGTCATCAAGGTGTATTCCTGCTCCATGCCGAACCACATGTCCTGTGCGTCGCCATAGGCCTCGGCAGCTGCGACGGCCGCGACACGAGTGTTGGTCGGCAGTGGCTCCATCGTCTCGGGGACGTAGGTGTCGCACATCACGAGGATGTCGTTGCCGCCACGGATCGGATCGGGACAGACAAACTGCGGCTTGAGAACAACGTCGCTGTTCTCGCCGGGAGCCTGGTTGGTGCTCGAACCGTCGTAGCCCCAGATGCCCGGCTCCTTGCCGTCTTCCAGAACTTTGGTCTTGGAGCGAAGGCCCGGGTACGGGTCTTCGGTTCCGTCGATCCAGATGTATTCAGCCCGGTACATAGTTACTCCCGTTTCAGGTCTGATTGCTTCGCCAAACTCTATGAGCCCAATGTGAACAGCGTGTTACCGAGTTCCTCAACCCGCGAATCGGGTTCAACCCGCTCCGAACACGCCGGTAGTGTGATTGGGGTCGTGCGGCCTTTGCTTGTTCACCCGAACCCGGTTCCGCCGGAGGTCGCGCAGTTGCTCGATGTGGGCGCACGCCCCTGGGTCGGCGTCGCAACTGTCGCCGAGCTTGACGCTGCAACGCCGACAAGCGGGTGGGGCGGCGCCGTCATCCAGACCGATGGTGATGCTGAGCGCGCCTTTGCTCTGTGCGAAGCGCTGCGGGCGCTCGAGACCCCCGTCGCCCCGATCGTGTTGCTTGTGAGCGGACGCCAACTTGATGACCTTGCGACCCGTGATGTCCTGTTCGATGACTTCTGCCTGACGCCGTTTCATCCTCGTGAGCTCGAGCGTCGCCTTGATCATGCGCTGTGGCGCGAAGGCGAAGACAAAGGCGGCAGTGAACTCGTCGTCTACGAAGACCTTGTCCTCAACCTTGATACCTACGAAGCTGCGATTGCTGGGCGATCCCTCGAACTCACCTACATGGAGTACGAGTTGCTGCGTTACCTTGCGTCGAGCCCCGGCCGCGTGTTCACCCGCGAAGTCCTGCTGAGTCAGGTGTGGGGGTACGACTACTTCGGTGGTGCCCGCACGGTCGACGTGCATATCCGGCGTTTGCGTTCCAAGCTCGGCGAGGAGCACGCGGCAATGATTCAGACCGTTCGTTCGGTCGGCTACAGCCTCGGCAAGTCTCGCTGGCAGGCATAGCGGCCTCGACGCATAGCGCACTGGCACTCCATAGGTTGACCCTATAGGGCTAATTGACTAGACGAAGATTCTTGTGCGATCCTAAACAGGTGATCTCACGAGGATCCCGGCGGACACCCAAAAAGGACTCAAGGTCTTCGCGTGCGCTGTGGTCGGTTGCGGGAGCGGCTGCCCTCGTGGTGGCGGCGCTCGGGATCACCGCAGCGACCGGCCATGCGCAAGAGCCCGTCCCCTTCGAGGCCGACCCGATTCCCGCGGCCGACGTCAATGGCCCCGTGTGGGTGACCGAGCTCGTCGGCAACGAGCTCTGGGTCGGCGGCGAGTTCACAACGGCGCGAGATCTCGCCCCGGGCTCACCCGACATCGCCACGGTCGGACTCGTTGCGATCGACATCAACACCGGCGAGCTGTTGCCGCGCACCTTCGATATCCCGGGCGAAGTACTCGGCCTCGAGTTCCACGGTGACACGGTGTGGGTCGTTGGCGAGTTCTGGAGCTTCGACGGATCGCCGGTTCAACACATCGTTGCCCTCGACGCACGCACCGGAGAGCGATTGCCCGACTTCGTCGCGGCCTCGAACTCGCAGCTTCGTGACGTCGTCTACCACAACGGCTGGCTCTACTTGGGTGGCAACCCGAGCGTCTACAACGGCACCTCGGTCGAAAAGGTCCTGCGCGTCGATCCTGCGACGGGCGCTCTGGATACCACGTGGAACCCGCAGGTCAGCCGCTTCGTCGAAGGCCTCGATGCGTATGGCGACTTGGTCGCCGTCGTTGAGCGTGCCGAGGACCTCAAGAGCGAAACCAAACTGCTGAGCACAATCACGGCCCTCAAGGTCGACGGGCTCGATGCGGCATCGAAACCCACCAGTGGCATGTGGGACGCAGCGTTCTCGAGCGACGGCGGCAACGTCTATCTGGCCGAGACCGGCAACTCGATCGCCAACTACACGATCGCCGACCAGCTCGTTTGGGTCACCGACCCCGCCGATGGCGATATGCAGACCGTGGCTGCGACCGACGACTTCGTCTTCGCCGGCTTCCACGAAGGCTGGGAAGGCGACGAGGAGCGGCACATGGTCGCATTCGATGCGACGACGGGCGCGTACGAACCTTCCTGGTTCGTCGAGACGAACAGCTACTGGGGCGTCCGGAACATCGCGATCTACGACCAGGGGCTGGTCGCAGCAGGCGAGTTCACGACCGTGAACGGCGCCAGCGTTCGCCGCATCGCAATCTTTCGGCCGACCGGAGCGTGGGTGCCGGCCGAACCGCTTCCACCGGTCGAACCCGACCCGGTTATCCCCGGCGACGTGAACTGTGACGAGATCGTCGACGTCACCGACGCCTTGTTCGTCGTGCAGTACTCGGTCAACAACCGAGTCGATGTCGATGACTGCGACTCTTTCGACCCGGTGACCGATATCTACGCCGCTTCGGGCGACACCGATGGCGATGGCAGCCTGACCGTTATCGACGCCATGTTGATCGCGCAGTGTTCGGTTGGGAATCCGAACATCTTCTGTCCGTCGAACTAGCGAGCAGCGTTAGCTTGCGGGGCCGGTTGTGCCGCCGGGGCTCCACAGGGTTGCGTCGACATCCTGGCTATAGCCGGTGCGAATTGCTTCGACATCGGCATCGATCGCCGCATGGTCACGCAGCATGCAGATCGCGTCAGGAAGCTCGTCGTCGCCGAGCCACGTGTCGGTATCCCAGAGCGATGAGCGGCGGAGTGCCTTGGCGCAGTGGATGTAGGCCTCGGTCACGGTGACGACACACACGACCTTGGTTGTACGGCCCCCGAGCGTGAAGCGTTCGCACAGCTCCGGGTCGGTCGACAGTTCCGCCGTGCCGTTGATGCGCAAGGTCTCGGGCAAGCCCGGGATGAGAAACAGCGCGGCGACGCTTGGGTTGTCGACGATGTTCTCGAAGGAGTCGAGCCGGTTGTTTCCCGACGAGTCAGCCCAGCCGATCCGGTGCGCGTCGAGTGCTTCGACGAAGCCGGGCTCGCCGCCCTTGGGGGAGCCGTCGACCACGCCGTTGGCATCGGCCGTTGACAGGACAAGTAGCGGAGACTTGGCCAGGAACTCGATGCAATGGGCGTCGATGTGGTCGATAACTTTGTCGACGGCGCCGCCTTGGGCGGGGCGATACAAGGTGCGAAGGTCATCGGTGCTGCTCAGCTGCATACCAGCGAGGCTTACACAGCGGTTCACGCATCGCTCGTTTCTCGCCAACTTTTGGTGGCAGCCGCGAGCTGCGAGAACCTGCCGGCCGAACTCGTTGGCGAGGCGACCGCACGAGCCGACCTCGACGAGTTTCTCGAGATCTCTCGCGAGTCTCGGAGCTAACGGTCGCGTTCCTGGTTCCGTTTCCACACGGCCAGCACGCCCTTCCAATACTCGAAGCGGCGGCGGCCTTCGCGAGCAAGTCGCCACAGCAGGACCAGCAACATGATCGCGATCACGACCAGGATCGCCGGCCCCATGAGTGCGGGCATGGATCAGGGTGCCAAGGCTTGCCAGGCAGCGGCCACTGCTTCGTCGCCAAAGATCTCGATGTCGGAAACGGGTCGGCCCCAGATCCAGAGGAGGAGCTCGCTGGCCGGGCCGCGGACCGCGGCATCGCCCTTGCCGTGCTCGTGCGTGACGGCGAGCTCGGTCTCGCTGGCGCCTCGCTGAATCATCCATTCGCCCGCGCCGTCGGAACGGTGAAGGTGGAGCGACTCGGCCGGGTAGGTGTGGCGCGACTGCGCGGCGTTGACATCGCGTGAGACGTCGAAGAACTCGTCGATGCCGTCGGTTGCGAAGTCGCCATCGATCGGCTGTGCCGCGCCGGCTGCGGCTTGCGCGTCCCACACGTGAATGGCCGTCTCGTGCGCCATTCGGCGGCGCCACCAGCTTGCGGGCTGCATGCCCGCGTGGGTCCAGGTCTGCTGGTCGAGCGGTGCGGACTCGAGCGCAGCGATCAGCGTGCTGGCGCGTTCGGCGAACCACGCGGCGATCGCTTCACCCTCGGGTGCTTGCGCCTCGGGCCCGGGGCGCGTCGGATCCGTCGAGGCTGCCTGTGCGTTGACCGTCGCGTACGTGTAGACCGCGCCCAGGTGTCCGACGAGATCGCGGATCGTCCACCCGTCGAGATGATCGATCGGGGCGTCGAGGTTCGCCATCGCGGTCTCGGCGAACTGTGCGCTCAAGTCCCGAACGGTCTGCAATGCGGCGTCTGCGTCCATGGCCCAAAGCTACCGCTGCGCCGACGACCTGGGTTCGGGTGACTGGGTTTGGGTGCTGTGTATGGAGCGTAGGTGGCTGCAATCTGTGGGTGAACTTCGCCGGGGTGCGGTGTCTGACACCCGCACCCCGCTCGGGTGATCTGCCTGTCCGTATCCCTGCAGGCCATCGGCAGACGGAATACGCTCCCGCCACCGTCGTTGACTATGACGACTGCCCCACGCAAGGAGCCACGCAACATGATTGCTGCACTTATCGGAAATCTCATTCTCGGCGCCATCATCGGCTACGCCGGACGTCTCGCCCTGCCCGGCGCGCAGAACCTCAGCCCCGTTCAGACGGTCGGTGTCGGTGTTCTCGCCGCCCTCGTCGGGTTCTTCATCTTCTCGTGGTTCTGGCTGCCCATCACCTTCGTCTTGACGGTGATCCTGGCTGCAGCCGGCATCAAGATCGGCATGGACAAGGGCTTCCTCAAAGAGCAAGCCTGAGCCTCCGCTCGACCGAATGGCCCGTCGCTCCGGCGACGGGCTTTCGTCGTTTTCGGGCGAGGTGCCGCTCTAGCAGGGTGCTGAACTTCGCCAGGACCGCATGCTTGGAGGGTTGAACCAAGCGTTTGCGAGCCTGCGAGCAAAGGCGGACTACTAGCTGTAGCTGACGCCCAGACCGGCCCGGGCATCGCTCTGGATGCCGTAGGGCGGAATCGGGTAGCGGAAGCCGTTGCGGCTGAGCGCTTCCATGCCGTCGATCGCTTGGACGAGGTGTCCGGGGCTCAGTGCCATGAGCATCTCGTCGTCTTGCACACCGCCGTAGCGACGCTCGGCGTAACACGGAATCGACAAGCTCGGCTCGCCCGTCGACAGCGCTCGGCCCCACGAGTCCGCGCAGGCTGACTCGCCGACACAGCCCCACTCGAAGTTCTTGTAGCCGCTCCACTGCAGACCATTGATCAAGATGATCATCTGCCCCGGTGTCGCGTAGATCATGCAAATGTCGGGCGGAGCGAGGCGTCCCGTCGACAGCGGCGACACGGCCATCGCCTGGTACTGGCCAACGGGCACGACATGCATTGCCGACTGGTGGACGGCGGCGTCTTCTTGGGTCTCGAACCAGACGCCGGCCATGTGCTGACCGGAGTACCACGTGTCGTCTTGGCCGCCGAGGCCGAGCACGGCCTGGCATTGCGTGCCGACCAGGTCGGCACCCGTGATGCCGACCGTCCAGTTGAGTCGGCTTGCCATCGACACGATCTGATCCGCGGTGTGGATGTCCTTTGGTCGCCGGATCTTTGGCACCGCCGCCATCTCTTCTTCGGTGGCGAACATCTTCATGCCGATGGGCGTGGTTCGGATCTTGAGCAGCGCGTTGAGGCGGGCCAGCGTCGCGGGCCAGTCGATGGCGTCGTCCGACGGACGAATCGAAACGGTCTGTTCAGTCATGCGAACTCCTGAGTTAGGCAGTGGCGAGGGTGTGAGCGACGCGGGCGACGATCTCGTCGATGATCGCGGGGCTGGTTGCGAAGTTGATGCGGGCGTTGGCCGCGGCGGTGGGGCAAAACTTGGCGCCGCCGTGGAGTGCGAGGCGGCCTCGTTCGAGTAGCGGTGTTGCGGGGTCGGCGGCGATTGCCGTGTCGGTGAAGTCGAGCCAGGCGAGATAGGTCGCTTCGGGCGCGTGCATGGTGACGCCGGGCAGATCGTCGGCGACCCGCTGCATGAGCTGATCGCGATTGGCCGTCAGCTGGACGATCACCTGGTCGAGCCAGTCGCGGCCGTGACGCCAGGCCGCCAGGCTCGCTTCGGCACCGACCGATGACGGCCCGCCAATGAAGTGAGGTGGCAGCGCATCGAACTTGGCGCGGACCCTCGGGTCACCGAGATGGACCAGCGCCGTCTTCATGCCGGCGAGGTTGAACGACTTGCTTGTGGCCCCGAGCGTGACGCAACGCTCTCGGATCTCGGGGAACGTGTGCCACAGCGGGATGTGGCCCGGCTGGTGGGTGAGGTCGCACCAGATCTCGTCGCTGATCACGATGAGGTCGCGGCGCACGCACACCTCGACGAACGCGGCCAGCTCGTCGTGGTCGAAGATGCGGCCGAGCGGGTTGTGCGGATTGCAGAAGAGCACGAGCTTGCTGGTGTCATCGAGCGACGCCTCGAACCGTTCGGCGTCGAGCCGGTACCCAGGACCGTCGAGCGGAACGCTGATGTCTCGTCGGCCGCTATCGACCGTGATCGCTCGGAACGGGTGGTAGATCGGCGTGAAGAACACGACGCCGTCGCCCGGTTCGGTCATGAACTCGAGCACCATCGACAGTGCGTTCAGCGTCGCCGTGACCACATGGCACTCGTCCGCAGGTGGCTTCCAGCCGAACGAATCGAACTGCCAGTCTTGCCAGGCCTCGACCAGCTGGTTCTTGGCATGCGAGTTGTAGCCCGTGTCACCCCGCGCAATGAGCGCCTGCATGGCCTGCTTGACGACCGGCGCCGTCTCGAAGTCCATGTCCGCGACCCATGCCGGAATCACATCAGGGGGGTCATGTGTCCACTTGACGCCCGAAAGCGATCGCAGACGTTCAAGGTCAGCTCCCCACATGCCGCCAACCTAGTCGGCGTCAGTTTGTCGACCCTCAGGAGCCTGCCTATCAGCCGCCGAGGCCCGCGAGTTCTTCGGGGGTCAAGCAACCAAGGACGATCGCCGTCACCTGGGCTTCGCCTTCGGCGTCGCTGCCGGTCATCATCGCGGCGATCGTCTCGCCGGTCAGCTCGGTGTCGATACACGTGATCGTTTCCTCGGAAAGCACCGTGCCGTCGAGCGCCGCCTGGTCCGCCATGATCTGGCCCATCGAGAGGCACGAGAACATCGCTGTCATCAACGGCCCTGTGGCCTCGGGGTCAATCTCATCCATCGAGCCGCCGTCGTTGATCATCGCGCCCCAGAACAGCCGCATCGTCTCGTCTGGGAAGGCACCTCGAATGCACTCGGTGTCGAGCGCGTTCGCCATCTGCGGATCGTCGGCGAACTCCGAGATCATCAACTCAGCGAAGACCGGGCCAGGCACACACATCGTGATGCTGTCGACTAAGGCTTCTTGGGCCTCGGCTGGCACGGGCAAATCCTCGCCGAGGCTGGCGAAGCCCATCAGAACCTCGCGGCGGTTCGGATTTTCCGCATCGAGCTGGCCAACAAGGCACGTGCCGAGCTCGGCGCCCATTTCCGGCTGAGCGGAGGCGACGCTGTCGGTGAAACCCTCGGTGAACTGGGCCGCTGCCGCATCGGGTGCACAGTTGAGTGCGATGAGCGCCGTGTCGACCTGGTCATCGATCGCGAGCTGATCGAAGTCGGTGCCAGAAATCGCATTTGCCAACAGATCTGGCTGCTCAGCAAGTCCCCTGACAACACACGCGATCTCGCTCGGGCTGAGGTCATCGCCCAATGAGCTCCGCTCGAGCATCCGGGCTGCCTCGTCGGCCTCTGGAGCGGCGGTTGGCTCGGGCGCTGCGGTTGGCTCGGGCGCTGCGGTCGGCTCGGGCACTGCGGTTGGCTCGGCCGTCGGGGCCGGCGCCGCTTCGTTCGCTTCATCCTCGTCGGCGCTGTTGGTGTCGTTCGCGCGCTCGGCCTCGCTCGTTTCGTCTGTTGCCGAGGCGGATGTCGTTGTTGTCGTCGTTGACGAGCACGCAGAGGCGCCGAGAACAATGGCGAGCAGAAAAGTGAGGAGCCGTTGCATGTCCCGATGGTAGGGACAGCGTGCGTGGTCGAAGGCGATAGCGATAGGTGGGAACGGCTTTGCGGTCGCCCGGGGCGTCTCGCCCGAGCGGGTCGTCGTCGAACGGCGAGACGGTGTGGAACGCAGACAAATCGACGCGAATCGACGCCAGCGAGGTCTGGGCCCAGGCCGGCGAGGCAGCGCAACGTCTGTTCTGGCGCCTCGACGACATGCCCTGCTTTTCCACTGACCCGCGGGGTTATCCACAGTGGTTTCCCCAACGTCCTGATGCGACCCACCTGGGTGAACCGCAGATTTGTGCGGTTGGCGGCAACGGCCTGTTCCTGTGGATAAATCGCCGCGAGATGGGGAATTCCTGCGGTTTCAGGGAAGAGGCGCTGGTGGGGCCAGAACCGACGCTCCTTGAAGTCGCGGCACCACCGATCGTGGCGATTGCGGGTCGTTCGAGGTTTTGCACAACGATGCCCACAGGCCTCAGAAGGTACAAAATTCTCGTTACCGTCGATAACAGAACTAGTTAGCGGTCCAGCTAACCTCCAAAATATGAGCAGCGAACTGAGTTCAGACCAGAAGTCCACAGTAACCGTGTTGTTGCAAGCTGGTAGCACCATCAAGGAAATCAGCAAGCTGGCAAATCTCGACCGCGATGCCGTCACCAAAGTGGCACGTTCTCTCGATCTTGAACCAAGTGATCCAGCCCAGAAGCGAGCCAAAGATCTTTTTGGTTCTGCTGACGCGCTGACCTATGCAGACGTCGCAAACACACTCAAGAGTGAGGGTCTCAAGAACGAAGGTGAGCCGGTTCACTACCTGACAATTGCTGGCTGGGTAGCGAACCAAGGTTGGGCGTGGGGCGGTGCTGAAGACGGCGACTATGCGCCGGAACGTGCCGCGAGTTCGCCCGCAAAGTCGCGCTACACGCTGCGCATGTCCCGATCACTCGACGAGGACGTCAATAGCGGTGCCAACATCGTGCAAGCTGCCGATGCTGCCTGGGCCGAGCTCGACAGCGACAACACACGCGTCGTCGCAATCGCCGTCGTGAAAGGCGCAGCAAGCGCTGGCGTTACCGACATCGCTGCCGTCAAGGCTTCGCTTATGGAGCGACATGGCGACGCCATCCGCTCCGCCAAGAGCTAACTCGCGCGGCTTTCCCCGAGCCACTTCACGCTCAAGGTAAACGCCGGCGCAGCAAGCTGCGCCGGCGTTTCTCGTTCTTGGTGAGCCGGTCCGGCTCGGATAGCTGCGTCTGCTGCGGGAAGCCGCAAGCAACCGCGAGCTACTCGGAAGTACTAGGGGATCCGCAGGGTCTGGCCGGGGTAGATCAGATTCGGGTCGGTCAGCATCGGCTTGTTGGCCTCGAAGATCTCGGGATATCGGCTCGCATCGCCATAGAACTGCTGGGCAATTGCCGACAGCGTGTCGCCCGGCTTGACCGTGTACATCTGGGCCGCAGCCCGACCGTCGTCGCCCGCATCGATCTCGAGTTCTTCGTCGACCCGCTTGACGCCCTCGACATTGCCAACCGCAAGCACCACGCGTTCACGTGCAGCCTGGTCCTCGACCGTTCCCGAGACATAGGCAACGCCGTCATCGAAGCGCACATCGATGTCGTCGCCGAGTCCCAGCTTCTTGACATACTCCTCGAGGTCGCCGGCCTTGCTGGCTTCGGCACGGCGCTCATCGAACGCAGCCTTGGCGGCGGCGCGACGTTCGTCGGCGGCCTCTTTGGCGGCCGCGGCCTTTTCTTTGGCCTGCTCTGCGGCCGCGTTCGCACGTTTGCCTGCGGCCGCGGCCGCGCTCCGGGCCTTGGAAGCGGCTCCGCTTGATTCGGCGCGCTCCTTGGCCTTGGCAGCAGCTTCGCGAGCTGCCTCGAGCTTCTCGTCCTTTCCGCCGGTCAGGATCTTGGATCCTGCGTCACGGATGAAATCGAACACGCCCATGACATGCCTCCTTATTGGTCGCCCGCACAGAGTACGGGGCCTGATGGTTCGGTATGCGAAACGCATATCGGTGACTTCCATTCCCGAATCTTGCGACCCAAACATCGCAGTGAAGCCCTCAAACAGGTCGCGACTTGCGCGCTCCCCGAGGGTCATGTCAACAAGTACCTACTTAGGTAGAAGTACCCGAACTCGCACTTGAGGGTCACTTGAGTCATACGCTTGAAGGGCTATCTGTAAATGATGGAGCTGTAGTGATTCGGAAACTCCGCCTTGTGGCACTAGCACTCGGACTCTGTCTGTTGGGCGCGCTTGGCATCAACAACTCGACGGATGTGTCTGCCCAAGGGGCAGCGCCAGCCATCGTCGACAATATTGTCGAGAGCTATCTCGGGCCCGAGGTTGTGCTGTCTGGCCAGGCTCGAGCCTCTGCTGGCATCGACGGCGTCACGGTCACCGTCCGGGACACCGCAACCGGCCAATACGTGCAGAACAGCGCCGGTGTACTCGGCGCGCCTCAGGTCGCGCTCGACTCGTGGACCGCACTCCTTCCCCCTCCGGGAGCCTCCGGCGTGAGCTGGCGAGTCCCGCTCACGCTCGCAACCGGCAACTACACCGCCACCATCGCTGCCACCTCGAACGGCGCACAAACCACGCTCGCTCCGATCAGCTTCGAAGTCGTCGACTTTGCACTCCCACCACTCGAACTCGTACCGCTTGGTGCCGACTGGTCCTACTACGACGACGGTGACCTTCCTGCCGCCGACTGGTTCGCGCCCGCATTCAACGACGCCGCATGGGACGTTGGCCCCGCAGAACTCGGCTACGGCGACGGCGACGAAGCGACCCTCACCCGCAGTCGGTACCAGGGCAACAACACCGTCCTCACCCAGTACTTCCGCCACGAATTCGCTGTCGGCGACCTCAGTGACTACAGCAGCGCATCGCTCACCCTGCTCCGCGACGACGGTGCAGCCGTCTACCTGAACGGCGTCGAGATCGGTCGCACCAACCTGCCGAACGGCGTGCTGACCGCCGACACGCTCGCACTGAGCTCCAGCGAGCAGACCATCGCCATCCCCATCCAGATCGAAGATCTCGTCGCCGGCCCCAACGTGCTCGCCGTCGAAGTCCACCAGGTCGGCGCAGGCAGCAGCGATGTCAGCTTCAACGCCTCGCTCGTCGCGCAGCCGCCGAGCCAATCGCTCATCAGTGACAGCACTCCGGGCACCTATCTGCTCACCGCAGGCGATATGGCCAACTGCAGCTTCGACGGCGACGAAGCCGTCGCCGGCCAGATGGCCGAACTGTTCGACACCGACGCAGGCATCTTCCTTGGCCTTGGCGATCTGGCGTATGGCAGCGGCACGGTCACCGAATTCATGAACTGCTACGACCCCTCGATCGGTCAGTTCAAAGACGTCACCTGGCCCAACGCCGGTAACCACGAGCATTACACGGCGCCGAACGCCGCTGGCTATCGCGCCTACTTCGGCGAGGCCGCCGGCCCCAACGCTGGTCCCGCTGGCGGGCTCTGGTATTCGTTCGACATCGACGATCACTGGACCGCAATCGCGCTCGACAGTGACTGTCGAGGCCGCGAAGTGCTCCCTGGCGCGATCGATGGCGATGGCTGCGCTATCGGTTCTGAACAGGAACTTTGGTTGCGGGCCACGCTCGAGGCCAACGCCGACCGCAACATCCTGGCGTTCTTCCACCACCCGCCGTACACAAACAATCGCTACACCGACCACACCTACACCTGGCCGCTGTGGCGGGCGTTGAGTGAGTACGGCGCCGAGATCACGCTGCACGGTCACGAGCACCACTACGAGCGCTACGGCACGATCAACTACTGGGGTGAGCGCGACGCCGTCTTCGGCACCCGCCAGTTCATCATCGGCTCTGGTGGCACGTTCCCTCGCTACAACGAGCGTCCCGCTGCTCCCGAATCCGACTTCAAGGGCACCTTCCCGGCCGGCACCAACGACTTCGGTGTGCTGCAGCTGTGGCTGCGCCCCGACGGCTACGAGTGGAAGTGGGAGTCCATCAATGGGCTCGCTGCTGGCGACCAAGGCACGAGCGGCCTCACCCAAGCCATGCCTCGGGCAGAGCTGAGCGGCACCGTTAGCTCGATCGCCGATGGTCTGTTCCTCGAAGGCGTCGAGGTCTGCGCCGTGGCTGACCGCACCAACGCCGAGATCTGCACGACGACCAATGTCGACGGCAACTACACGTTCCCCGCGCTGGTTAGCGATACCTACGACGTGACGGCTTCGATCGTCGACGGTTCAAGCGAAACCAAGACCGGTCAGATCCTCGCCGCACCGGCACGGACAACCGTCGACTTCGAACTGGCCACCGTCGCCTCGATCACGGGTGTCGTCACCAGCGCAGCCACCGGCTCGCCGATCATCGCCGCAACCGTCTGTGCGAACTCGCTGAGCAACGGCCAGCCGAACTGCACCAACACAAACGTCAACGGCGAGTACGAGATCGCCGGACTGTTCCCGGACACCTTCATCGTCCAGTTTGAGGCCACCGGTTACAAGACCGAGTGCTTCCAGGACCGCGTCGGATGTATCGGTTCGACGATCGTCGCGATCGAAGGCCTTGATGTTGCCGACATCGATGCGTCGATGGAACCCGACCCGGGCGGCATCCGCGGCACGGTGACCGTCGCCGGAAGTGACGAGGCACTCGAAGGCATCGAAGTCTGCGTCAGTGGCGGAAACCTCGCCGAACCTTCCTGCACGACGAGTGCCGCCGATGGAACCTACGAGATCGATGGTCTGTTGACCGCCAACTACATCGTTCGCTTCGAAGCGCCCGACGGTGGCGACCGCGAGTTCCGCGTGCAGTGCTACTTCTTCAATAACTGCGAGAGCCCAACACCGGTCGGTGTTGTAAACCCTGGCTTCCGCACCGGCATCGATGCGGTGATGCTCGAAATCATCCCGCCGACCCCCACGCCGACGGCGACGGCCACGCCAACCCCGACGCCGACGGTTACGTCGACCCCGACGCCAGGTCCGAGCCCAACGCCCACACCGACGTTGACGCCGACGCCGACGGTCACCTCGACCCCGACGCCAGGTCCGAGCCCTACACCGACGGCGACACCGGTGCAGCCGACGCCAACATCAGTCGTGCAGCCGACGCCGATGCCAACCGTGATGAACGGCGGCGCCGTCACCGGCAAGATCACCGAACTGTTCTCGGGCACGCCCGTGTTCGGTGCGCAGGTCTGCGCTACCCGTCTGTTCCCCGCCGGCGAATGGTGTTCCTTCAGCTCCTTCGATGGCAGCTACCGCATCGAAGGACTGCCACCCGGCAACTTCAGCGTGTTCGCCAACGACCCCGGCCGTCGCTTCCTCGAGAACTGCTACGGCGTGATCACGTGTGACACGCCGCAGGTGTTCGGCCTCGCCCCAGGCGGAACTGCGACCGACATCGACATTCCGATGGACGGGTTGTTCTCGGCTCGGTTCCCGACGCCGACGCCGACGCCTCAGTCCGACGGTTCGATCAGCGGCGTCATCAGCCGTGGCGGCGTGCCCGTTGGCGGCATCGAAGTCTGTGCCCAGTCGCTCGTCTCGAGCTTTGAGCGCTGCTCGGTGAGCGGCGCCAATGGCGCCTACACCGTGACCGGTCTTCGTACCGGAAACTACCGGGTTGCCTTCGATGGGGGAGCACGCTGCTACCTCGGTCAGACGAACTGCGCGAACGCCACGCCTGTCGGCGTCGTCGCTCCGTTCGGTCGGACCTTCATCAACGGCGAATTGTGACTCTGGACACAACCAAGACCTGAACCGGAAGCGCCCCGAAACGGGGCGCTTTCGCCGTTTTCGGCCGGTTGGCCGGGGCGTTTCGGCCCCCCTTGATTGGTCAATTCGTCGCGCGTTGCTGGGCCTTTTGACCGTTGTTGGTACGGGCTGCATCACCCGCCCTCGGGGCGAGCCGATCGAGTTTGCATGGCTGATAGCAACACACCTGTGCCCTCACATCGGGGCCTCCGTCGCGGATGGGCAGCGCTTGCCGCAATCCTCGCCGTGACCCTCGCATCGCTCCCGTTCGCATCGACCGGCGCCGACGCCCAATCCGACAGCAATCCCGACGAGACCGTCGTGGTCGCATCGAACGCGGTGGCGGTTGTCAACGGCATCGTCGTGGGTGAGTCGGACACGATCACCACGCTCGGCGGCATGCACCTTGTCACCGAGATCGAGGTCATCGGTCAGGTCGAGGGCGAGACGCCCGGGCGCATCCTGGTGGAAACACCCGGCGGCGTGACCGCTGACGGGCTCCGTCAGATCGTCTCGCACCAGCCCGCATTCGAGGACGGTGACCGACTGCAGCTCGCACTCGGCTTCGCACCTCGCGAAGAAGGCGGCATCATCAGCGCACTCTGGAGCGACGAGTTCCTGCCCGTCTACTCCGTGGTCGGCGGCATGCAAGGCGCTGCGTGGCTCGAAGGCACCGCGTCGTCGCAGCTCGACACGTTCAGCGTCGGTCGTGCCGACGCCGCAGGCGACTTCGCACTTCACGGTGGCGAATGGGGCCGCTTCCCCACGAACTACCGCATCAACCCATCGGGCGCTCCAGCCGGCGCCGTTGATGCCATCCGCAGCGCCATGGAAACCTGGGAAGCCGTGCCTGGCACCGGCGTCGCGATCACCTACCAGGGCACCACGAACTCAAGCGCACCAATCGGCGACTTCGACAACGTCGTCGCCTGGCGAGCCCCATCGAACCCAGCCGACACCTACCTGGCGCAGGCCACGTGGTGGATGACCTCGGGTGACCAGATCGTCGCCTTCGACATCGTCTTCAACACGAACTACGACATGGTCGTCGGCTCTGAATCCGGCAAGTACGACATCGAGTCCGTGGCACTGCACGAGTTCGGTCACGTCCTCGGTCTCGCCCACGTGAACCAGCAGAGCGAGCGCATGTACCCGAGCATCTTCTCGGGCACCGAAGCCCGGAACCTGGGCCAGGGCGACATGTCCGGCGTCCAGTCGATGTACGACGCTCCAGATCCGACGCCGACGGCAACTCCAGAGCCAACCGCCACGCCGGAACCAACGGCGACGCCAGAGCCGACCGCCACGCCAACGCCCGGTCCGACGGCAACTCCTGAACCCACCGCGACGCCGGAGCCAACGGCCACGCCAACACCTCCTCCGACGGCTACACCGGTCCCCGAGATCGGCGTGATCAAGGGCAAGGTGACCGTGCTCACGAACGGCGATCCGATCTTCGGCGCTGAAGTCTGTGCCCGTCTCGCTTTCCCTGAGCGTGAGTACTGCGTGTTCAGCGACGGCAACGGCGACTACCGCCTTGAGGACATGCCTGCGGGTAACTACAGCGTGTTCGTCAACGACCGAGGTCAGCGTTTCCTCGAGAACTGTGCCGGCAACCAGCCCTGCACCGACCCTCAGGTCTGGGGTCTTTCCCCGACGCAGGGCGTCGCCCAGATCGACGTTGTGATGGACGCCAAGTTCTCGCAGACCTTCCCAACGCCAACGCCGCTTCCGACGATCGGCGAGGGCTCGATCTCTGGGTCGGTCATCGGTAACGGTGCTGCGGTCGCCAACATGAGTGTGTGCGCCAGCGGCCAGCGCCTCGGCGTCACGAAGTGCACCGTCACGAACGCCAACGGCCTGTACTCGATCGCCGGTCTGCCGACCGACAACTACAAGGTCGAGTACGGCGATGCTGAGCAGGACCTCTGCTACGCCACGAGCGGCATGAGCTGCGATGACTACACGCCAGTCGGCGTCGTCTCGCCGTTCGCTCGTAGCGGCATCAACCGCCTGTTCTAAGACGCACTGTTCTAAGACGCACTCGTTCCGAGCGGGAGCGAATCTGAAACGCAGGGACGACCGGCCGAGGACATCTCGGCCGGTCGTTCGCGTAACGTCGTATCGGTTCGGCCAGCGAGATGCTGGTGGGTGAGGTAGGGGGAGCAGATGGTTCGAAGCCAGTGCGCTGCGTTGCTCCTCGTGCTGTCCGCGCTCGCTGTTGTGGCGCCGGTGGATTTGGATGTGGCCCCGCCTCGAGCGATCGAGTCGGCGTCGTGGGACTGGGTTGCACAGGGCTCTGGCGACAGCGGTGGCTCGGCGCCCGGGCGGGCGGCCGAGTCGTTGCGATGGCCGACCGGAGCGAGGGCTCGCTTCGTGATCAATCCTGATGGCGCCCCTCCCGGTGCTGTCGATGCGGTCCGGAATGCTGTCGCCACGTGGATGCGTACCGGCGTCGATGTTTCGTTGGACTATGGCGGGTTCACCGAGGAGCACGGGGCCGCGGCCGATGCCGTGAACGTCGTGTCGTGGGTCGAGACGCCGAGTGACCGCGATGTCTTTGTGGCACGAACGACGACGTACTGGTTTGCCGACGCTCCGAACGAGATCATCGGCTTCGACCTGGTCTTCAACCTCGATCATGAGTTCGGCGTCGGCGCAGGCTCTCCCGACGGGTGGGATGTCGAAACGATCGCCCTGCACGAATTTGGTCATGTGCTGGGGCTCGGCCACGCCGATCCGGAGCGGGTGTTACAAGTGATGCGTCCACGGATCAGGGCCGGCCAAGTCGATCACTCGCTCTCACTCCGCGACGTCGACGCGTTGGCGTCGCTCTACGGCGACGAGTATGCGCCCGTGCCGCAGGGCTTCTTCGTCGCAGCACCCGAGCGCGTGTTTCGCGACGCCGGGGGCGGCCACCGACCGGAGACGCCCGGCCTTTTCGACTGAGATCGAGTGGTGGTCTGCTCCGCTCGTCAAGGGGAGGGGAGAGGGCGGTAGCGTCGATGCGTTGTGCGCGTGTTGGTGACCGGTTCTGGGGGCTTTGTCGGAGGCCATCTGTGCGCGCATTTGGAGGCCTGCGGCGACGAGGTCGAGGCCTGGTCAGGCGGCCCTGACTCGCCGGACATCACCGATCTCGATGCGCTCCGAACTGCGTTGACGGGTGCGTCGTTCGATGCCGTTGTGCATCTGGCCGCACAGTCTCGGGTCGATCTCTCGTGGAGCCAGCCGGCTGAGACGATGGCGGTCAATGCCGGCGGAACCGCCAACCTGATCGACGCGATCGCCGAGACAGGCTCCGCGCCGCGGGTGCTCGTGATGTCGTCGGCCGAGGTCTACGGGCGCGTCGACGAGACGATGTTGCCGATTGTCGAGGACGCCCCGCTGCGTCCCCGTACCCCGTACGGCGTTTCGAAGGTTGCTACCGAACAGCTCGCGTTCTTGCTTGGCGCCGAGCGAGGCGTGGACGTGGTTGTGTGTCGGCCGTTCAATCAGATCGGACCAGGTCAGGCACCCACGTTCGTGACGGCCGCGTTCGCTGGGCAAGTTGCGGCGAACGAGCGAGCCGGCGGAGGCGTGATCGAGGTCGGCAACTTGTCGGCCACCCGGGACTTCCTCGACGTGCGCGATGCAGTGCAGGCGTATCGACTCTTGCTGGCGCAAGGTGTTCCCGGAGAGGCTTACAACGTGGCCGCCGGACGCGAAGCTCCCGTGTCCGCGTTGCTCGATGGGCTGCTGGCATCGTCGACCATTGCCCAAGAGGTCGTCGTCGACGAGGCCCGCTTCCGCCCGAACGACCTGGCCCGCATGTTCGGGTCATCGGCCAAGCTGACGGCCGCCACCGGTTGGGTCCCGCAGCGTGACCTCGACGAAACGCTTGCCGACGTTCTGGACGAATGGCGGCGCCGCGGACACGCCACAGACGACGAAGCCAAAGACGATGAGAACGGATCATGACGACTCGGATGACAAGGAACGCCCGATGACGAAGTCGGCATTGATTACCGGGATCACCGGCCAAGACGGCTCTTACCTCGCCGAGCTGCTGCTGGCGAAGGGCTATCGAGTGACGGGGATGGTTCGCCGTACGTCGACGGTGAACTTCGAGCGGATTGCTCACATCCAAGACCAGCTCAACCTGGTCTCGGGCGACCTGCTTGATCAAGCGTCGATGATGACCGTGATCTCGCAGGCGGAGCCCGACGAGGTCTACAACCTGGCGGCGCAGTCGTTCGTGCAGACGAGCTTCGGCCAGCCCGTGCTGACTGCGGAAACGACAGCCGTCGGCGTGACGCGCTTGCTCGAGGCCGTGCGGGCCGTCGACCCGTCGATCCGCTTCTATCAGGCGTCGTCGTCGGAGATGTTCGGCAAGGTCCGTGAGGTTCCCCAGACCGAGATGACACCGTTCCATCCTCGGTCGCCCTATGGCGTGGCCAAGGTCTACGGGCACTGGATGACGGTCAACTACCGCGAGTCCTATGACCTGCATGCGTCATCGGGGATCCTCTTCAACCATGAGTCGCCGCGGCGCGGCATCGAGTTCGTGACCCGCAAGATCTCGCACGCGGTGGCGCGGATTGCTCGGGGAGCGCAGTCCGAGCTTCGCCTGGGCAACCTCGACGCGAAGCGGGACTGGGGCTTCGCAGGCGACTATGTCGAAGCCATGTGGCTGATGCTGCAGCAAGACACGCCGGACGACTACGTCGTGTGCACCGGCGAGACACACTCAGTGCGCGAGTTCTGCGAGCTCGCATTTGGGGCCGTTGACCTGGACTATCAGGACTATGTCGTCGTCGATCCGGAGTTCTTTCGGCCTGCGGAGGTCGACCTCTTGGTTGGCGACTACGCGAAGGCTCAGCAGCAGCTCGGTTGGAAGCCGATGACG
>CAZEMU010000079.1:0-12510 GCA_964513315.1 uncultured Acidimicrobiaceae bacterium
CCGGTGCTGGCACGCTGCGCGAGCACGAAGCAACCGCGCTAGGCAGCCGCGCTAAGCGCAACTGACTAGGCGCAGCTCGGTAGAGCTAGAGCATCCCCGGGTTGCTGGTCTGTTCGCCGTCCCAACCGTCGAGCAGGCCGACTCGCTCGCCGAGTTGGCAGGAGCCGTCGCTGTCGACGCTCAACCAACGCGCACCGAGGTTCGACAGATGCTGGAACCGCAGTCCGAGTGACTGCTCGATGCAGTAGACGATGCCGCCATGCGCGACCACGATGAGCCGGTCGCCAGGCACGTTCGCAAGCAGCTGCACGAAGCCACGGCGAATGCGCACGAGCAGGTCGTCGTCGTTTTCGTAGCCCGGCGGAAAACGCTTGGATTTGAGGTAGCCCGGGTACTGCTCTTCGATCTCGTCGCGGGTTAGCCCGCTCCATTCACCGGCGCTTCGCTCGGCGAGGTCGGCGACGCGGTACGGCGTGTCGAAGCCGAGCTTCTCGGCGATGCGGTCGCCTGTCGTTGCAGCGCGGTCGAGCGTCGACGTCGCAATGCCATCAAAGGTAGGGAAGTAGCGGAGCGCATCGCCAGCGGCACTGGCCTGATCGAGCCCGAGTGGGCTCAGCGGCGGGTCAGCTTGACCCTGCCAGCGGCCCTGAGCGTTCCATTCGCTCTGCCCATGGCGCACCATCAGGATCTCCGTCATCACGAGCACCCTACTCGCCCGGATCGAGGCGACGGGTAGCCTTGGGGGTATGGCCACACTGCGATTGTTCGCCTCTGTCCGAGAGGAAGCCGGTGAACGCGAAGTCACGATCGACGCAACAACCGTCGGTGATGTGATCGCTCAGGCCAACGACAAATTCGGTAGCCACTTCGCCGAACTGGCCGCAACGTGCCGCGTCTGGGTGAATGGCGAACCTGCCGAGACAGATACCGCTGTCGGGGCCGATGACGAGGTCGCACTGCTGCCGCCAGTATCCGGCGGCTGAGTCCCACCCTGAAGGAACCGACGAGTACCGTGGCAGCCGTGAACGGTGGAGACCAGATGCGCATTGCGATGCTGTCGCTGCACACGTCTCCGCTCGCGCAACCCGGCTCTGGCGACAGCGGCGGGATGAACGTCTACATCCGCGAGCTGGTCGGTCACCTGGCCCACACCGGCGCCATGGTGCACGTGTACGTGCGTCGCTGGCATCCGGATCTGGCCGACGAGGTTGAACTCGAGCCAGGCGTGCGCGTCGTGCACGTCGAAGCCGGCCGTCACGACCTCGAAAAAGAAGAGCTCTACGACATCGTCGACGAGTTCGCCGACAAGGTCGAAGCCGACATCATTGCCCAGGGCGGCGTCGATGTTCTCCACGCGAACTACTGGCTGTCCGGTGTTGCGGGGCATCGCATCAAGCATCGCCTCGACGTGCCTCTGGTGACGACATTCCACACGCTCGCCCGAGTCAAGGCGGAGACCGGCGATCACGAACCCGAACGCCGTGCGACGGCCGAGGCGGAAGTCATCGCGTGTAGCGATGCGGTGACCGCCAGCTGCGTCGCCGAAGCCAACTGGCTGCGGCGGCTCTACGACACGCCCGAAGATCGCATCTCCTATGTCGTGCCGGGCGTCGAGCACGCGCTGTTCTCACCTGGCCAGCAATCTGCAGCCCGCGAAGCCGTCGGCGTCGACGAGCGCCCCACGATCCTGTTCGTCGGACGCATCCAGCCGCTCAAAGGCCCGTCGGTCGCGGTCGAGGCACTCGGCCGCATGCTGACGACCGACGCGCAGCTGGTCATCGTCGGTGGACCAAGCGGTCGCGAAGGCGAAGAAGAGATGGCGCGGGTCCGTGCCGCGATCGACCACTACGGCCTGCACGACCGGGTGCGCTTCGAGAAGCCTGTGCCGCACCACCTGCTGTCCAGCTGGTACCGAGCCGCCGATGTCGTCATCGTCCCGAGCCGCAGCGAATCCTTTGGGCTCGTGGCGCTCGAAGCCTCGGCCTGCGGCACGCCCGTCGTGGCGTCGTCGGTCGGAGGTCTCCGCACCTTGGTCCGCCACGGCGATACCGGCTTCTTGGTCAGCGGACGCGATCCGGCGATCTTCGCCACCTATCTGGACCAGATCTTCTCCAAAGAGATGCTGGCCACCGAATTGGCGTTCAACTCGTTCGAACGAGCCCGCCAGTACCGCTGGTCGTCGACCGCAGCCGAGCTCCGCGAGCTGTACGACCGGCTGCGAGCCCGTGTCTTGGTGGAGTGTTCGTGACCGCGATCTCGAACGCGGACGAACTCGCCCGAATCGAAACCATCATCGACGAAACGCTCGGTGCTGCCCTCGCTGAGATCGACGCCGTGCAAGCGGTTGAGCGAGTGCCCGGCGACAAGCCGTTCTGGTACGTACGCATCGACGGCGAAACGAAGCAGCATTTCAGTGCCGAGTTCACGCTCGGTCAGCGCACGCTCGTGTGCGAGAGCTACTTCATGCCCGAGCCCGAAGAGAACCGCGAGCAAGTGTTCGAGCACCTGCTGGTTCGCAACGCCGGTATGCATCCGCTGCAGTTCGTGATCGCCGCACCTGGTGGCGAGCACGCCGTCTATCTGCGGGGCCAGGTCGACAATCGAGACGTCGACGCCGAGTGCGTCGACCGTCTCCTCGCTGCGGTGTACGAGTACACCGAGCAGTTCTTCGTGCCCGCAATGCGCCTGGGCTACGAATCCCGCTTCGCCCGCTAGGTCTCTCCGCTGAGGGTGGACCAGCACCAGCCGAAGATGTCGCCGGTGCCTTCGGCCGCGGCCGATGCCGCATCGGTGAGCGTGAGTGTCGACAAGACGCCGAGTGCGAGCAGCCACACGCCGACCTGCGGCGCGATTCGCGGCAGCACGCTGACGCCTTCGGGCGGCGGGGGAGCTTCGCCTTCGGTGATCAGCAGATGCGCAACCATGCCCATCCCGCCGAGCGCGACGCCGATCCACCAGACCACGTCGTAGCTTCCCCACGCGTCATAGGCCCGGGCGCCACCGAGTGCGCCGATCAAGGCGCCGATCTGGTGCGACACAAACACGATGCCGAACAGCGCGCCGGCATGGGTCGTGCCGAACATCTCGCTCACCATCGCCGAGGTCAGCGGGACCGTGGACAGCCACAGCACACCCATGCCGCACCCGAACGCGATCGTCAGCGCTGGGCTCGCGGGGAGCAACAGATAGGCGGCAATGAACACGCCCCGCATCGCATAGATCAGCGCCAGGATCTTCGTCTTCGAGTAGCGGGTGCCGAACCAACCGGCGGCGAGTGAGCCGAAGAAGTTGAACAGGCCGATCATCGCCAGCGCCGTTGTCGCCGCGGTCCGATGGCCGAGGTCCTCGCCATAGCGGGGGAGGTACGTGCCGATGAAGGTCACGTGGAAGCCGCACACCAGGAACGCCAGATTGAGCAGCAGATACGGCTTGTGGGCCGCGGCCCGACGGAGCTCCTCGCGCAAGGTCCGCTTGTCCGCCTCGGCGACTTCGAGATCGGGGAAGTACTTGCTCGACGTGCCGCGGAGCGACGGGATCACGAGCATCGAGGCGACGACGATCGCGGCCATCACGAGGAACGTGTCCCGCCAGCCGATGTTGTCGATGAGCACTCGGGCGAGCGGCACGAGCACGAACTGACCCAGCGAGCCGAGCGCGCTCACGATGCCGAGGGCCATCGCTCTTCGTTCGGCCGGAACCATTCGCCCGACGGCTGACAACACGACGGAGAAGCTGGCCGCACCGATGGCGACACCGGTGAGGAAGCCGGCCGAGAAGACAACCGAGGCCGCACCGCTGGCGTTCGACATCAGGAAGAGCGCAAGCGCGTAGAGAACCGAGCCTCCGGCAAAGGTCACGGCCGCGCCGTATCGGTCGGAGATGGCGCCGGCGATCGGCTGGCTCAGTCCCCAGATGATGCTCTGGATCGCGACGGCGAGTCCGAACGGTCCTTGGACACCGTCGAGGACGCCGTCAACGACCGGCTCGAGGAACACGCCGAACGTCGAGCGCACGCCAAGCGACATCGAGGTGAGTACGCCGCCGAGTGCGATGACGAGCCAGAGCGGGAACGCCTTGCGCTTGGGGGCGGCGACTGCCGTCACTGTCGTGCCAGCGTGATCATCGAGACGCCGTCGCCGACGGGGAGCATTGCAACATCGAGGCGACGGTCAGCCACGACGGCATCGTTGAAGGCTCGCAGGGCGACGGTGTCCTCGGATTGATCGTCGTCGTGGGCGACCGTGCCGTCCCACAGCACGTTGTCGACGAGCACGACGCTTCGTCCGCTCATGTGCGGCATGAGCAGTTCGAGATACTCCAGGTAGCCGGTCTTGTCAGCGTCGATGAATGCCAGGTCGACCACCAGGTCAACAGGCAGCGATCGCAGCGTTTCCGAGGCTGGCCCGATGCGAAGATCGATCTTGTCGGCGACACCTGCTTCGGCCCAGTAGGGCTTGCCGATCGAGGTCCATTCTTCGGAGATGTCGCAGGCGATCAGCATTCCCTCGGCCGGAAGTTCCTGGGCGACCTTGAGGGCCGAGTAGCCGGTGAAGGTGCCGATCTCGACCACGGCGTGCGGTTGCAGGATCCGAGTGAGCAACGCCATGAACTGAGCCTGCGGAAACCCGATCTGCATGCCCGCATGTGTCATCAGCTGCGTTTGGTCGATCAGTCGTTGCTCAAGGCTGCTCGGCTGCGTGGTGTGGTCGCTCAGATAGGCGGCGACTGCCGGCGTAAGGAATGCGATATCACTCGTCACCGACGCGACGGTACAAGACGGAGCCGGTGCGCCAGAAGAAGATCCCGCGGCCTGATGGGCTAGCGGAACTCATCGGCGTTCGGGAGCACCTCGGAGATGTCGACCGGACGCCGCTCGTCGATCGAACGATGCGCGGCTTCGCCGATCGCAACACTCCAGAGTCCGTCGACGACGGTGACCTTGGGGTCGAGTCCGTTACGGATTGCGTCGGCGAAATCGACGTGTTCGAGATAGCTCGAACCGTGATGCAGGCCTTCGACCTTGATCCGGTCGTCCTGGATCGGGCGTTGATCGACGCCGCCGATCCAGTGCTCGCCACGAGTGCCGACGCGAAGCACGTTCTCGGGGATGAGCGACTCGACCTTGCCCTTGTCGCCGATGACCGACAGCTCTTCTTGGTTGTGGGTGGCCTCGGCGAACATGCAGAGATCGAGCATCGCTCGGACGTTGTCCGGGTACTCGACGATCACGTAGGCGTTGTCCAAGATGTCGCTGCGCTCACCGTCATAGACCTCGTCGAGGTGGTTCACGTTTTGGCCGCCCGACGCGTAGACCGACAGCGGGCGGGTGCCCGTGACCAGGTTCATCAGGTCGAAGTAGTGGCAGCACTTCTCGACCAGGGTTCCGCCGGTGTTGCGGGTGAAGCGGTTCCAGTCGCCGACCTTGACGAGGAACGGGAACCGATGCTCTCGAATCGACACCATCTGCACCGTGCCGACGGCGCCAGCGCGAACTTCTTCGACGAGTGCGTTCACGGGTGGCATGTAGCGGTACTCAAGGCCGACCCAGGTGATCGCATCGCGGTTCTGGGCCATGTCGACGACATCGAGGCAGTGCTCGGTCGTCGTGCACATCGGCTTCTCGGTGAGCACGTGCAGATCGGTCGCCAACAGGTCGGTGAGGATCTCGTGGTGGGTGAAGTTTGGCGAGACGAGGACGACGGCATCGCACAATCCCGACTCGATCAGACCCTGATGGTGGGTGAAGACTTCGACCGGATTTGGCACGGCTGCCTGGCCTGCTTCGCGGCGCCCCGGATCGGGGTCGGCGATGGCGGTGACGACGGCGCCGTCAACGGCGAGAGCGTTCTCGATGTGCTCGATGCCCATCATCCCGGTGCCGATAATGCCGTAGCGGATCTCGTCCATCCGGCCAGGCTAGGTTCAGGTTTTGAGAGTGAGTGGCAATGACTGAGCGGCTACGCGAGAACGAGGACGGACGGATCAGGTGCTGGTGGCCAGGCGACGCACCGGACTACGTCGAGTACCACGACAACGAGTGGGGTTTGCCCACGATCGACGATGAGCGCCTGTTCGAAAAGATCTGTCTCGAAGGGTTCCAGTCGGGGCTTTCGTGGATCACGATTCTGCGCAAGCGTGAGAACTTTCGGGCCGCGTTCGCCAACTTCGATTTCTACAAGGTCGCCGAGTTCGACGAGCGCGATGTCGAGCGACTGCTCGGCGACGCGGGGATCATTCGCCATCGCGGCAAGATCGAGGCGACGATCAACAATGCCGGCCGTGCGATCGAGATGGTCGAAGAGTTCGGCTCGATCGGGGCCTATATCTGGGAGTGGAAGCCGACCGAGCGCGAACCGGATCTGACGACCGGCGATACCCAGATGATCGCGACGACCGAGACGTCAAAGGCGCTGAGCAAAGACCTCAAGAAGCGCGGCTGGAAGTTCTTTGGCCCGACGACCGCGTATGCCTTCATGCAGGCCATGGGCCTCGTGAACGATCACATGCCGGGCTGCGAGTGGCACGAGATCTGTGCCAAGGCCCAGGCCAAGGCGAAGCCACCAAAGCGCAAGTGATATCGAACGGGTGTCAGGCACCCGTTCGCTGCTTCGAGGCGCTGCTACACGTCAGGGAGTAGGACTGCGCAACCCCAGCCTTCGCGCTGGGTCCTGTGTTCGACGCTGACCGCGGCACCGTCGAGTAACCGCTCGAGCTGGTCATCGAGGAAGCCGCTGACGATCAGCGCTCGCTCGGTTCGGTCGATCAACGTCGGGAGCAACGGGCGCAGGTCGCCAATCACGATGTTGGCCACCGTGACGTCGAAGCGCTGCGTGAGATCGAGCAGCGAGACCTCGCTGAGGGCGATCTGATCCTCGACACCGTTGGCGGCAATGTTCGCCTCGGCCACGGCGAGGATGTCGTGATCGAGGTCGACGCCAGTCACGTGGCCGGACCCGAGCCGGGCCGCTGCAATCGACAAAATGCCCGTGCCGCATCCGGCGTCGAGCACCAGATCGTCGGACTCGACGACCGCCTGGAGTGCTTCGATCGCGAGTTGTGTCGTTGGATGGTGCCCGGAGCCGAAGGCTCTCCCCGGATCGATCGAGATCCGCGGCCCGTCGTGATCGCCGACGTCATGCCATGGGGCGTGCACCAAAAGCCCGCCAACGTCAATGGGTTCCAGGTAGCGCAGCCACTCGTCGCGCCATTCGCGTTCATCGCCCGTGTCCTCGAGCCGGCACGGCCACCGTTCTTGCAGAACGGAGCGAGCGGCGAGGGCCGCGTCGTCACTGGTGAAGCCGGCGATGAGCGATGGTTCGTCGCCATCGATGCGTTCCTCGATCGCGCGGGCGCCGAGCTGGAACAGCCAGTCGCTTGCAGACTCAACCTCGTCGGCACCCACCCGCACGACGAGCACGCTCATGGTGCGTACCGACGCAGCAGCTCGGCGTTTGCTGCCGGCCAGGCGGTCACGGCCCAGTCGCCGAAGTCCACCGTGCCGATGGTCGCTCCGATGAGACGGCGTTGCGGATCGATCCAGAGGAATGAGCCGGCGCCGCCGAAGTGGCCGAACGTGCGGTGCGAATGCTCGGGGGCGGTCCAGTGCGGATCCTTGGCTCCTCGAATCTCGAAACCCAGGCCCCACGGGTTTTGACCGATCGCTCCGAAGCCGGGCAGCACGCCTCGGAGCTCGGCGAAGACCGGCGTGGTGGCCATGGCGAGTGTGTCGACATGGATCAGGGTGGGTGCGAGCAGTTCTCGGCCGAAGCGGATGAGGTCAGGCACCGACGTGCGCAGCCCATGCGCGGGTGAAACATGCGAGTCGATGTGGCCGAGGCCGAGCGGTTCGAGCACGCCCAGACCGAGATAGTCGCCGAACGGCATACCGGCGCTCGCCGCGATGTGGTCGGCCAGGACCTCGATGCCCGTGTTCGAGTAGATGCGCCGTTCGCCGACGCCCGCGACCGGGTTCGGCCCTTCGAACGGAAGCCCCGATGCATGTGCCAGCAGATGGCGCACCGTCGACCCTTGGGGGCCAGCCGGGTCGTCGAGGCTGATGGTGCCTTCTTCGTACGCGATGAGTGCCGCGTACGTCGTGAACAGCTTGGTGATCGAGGCGATCCGCTGCACCCGATCAAGATCGCCGGCAGCGCCGAGCACGCGCTCACTGTTGGCGATGGCCAGGGTGTGGTCGCCAGGCCAGCCTGCAACAAGCTCGCGTAGATCGTCCATGCGCGCAGGGTAATGGAGCGCCGTCGCCTATGTGCCCGCTGCGACTGCCGGGCCCCGCTCGAGTGCTGGCATGCGCTTGAGGAAGAACTGCACGCAGGGGCCGATGGTGAGTGCCATCCAGACGGTGCCGAGCCCGACCGTGCCGCCGAGCAAGAAGCCGACGAAGAGCGCAGACATCTCGACGCCGGTCCGGCCGAGCCAGGTGGGCACGCCACGTCGAGACAGTGCAGTCATGAGTCCGTCCCGCGGCCCAGGGCCGCACTTCGAGCCGAGATAGAAGCCAGACGCGACGCCGACCATGACCGGAGCTGCCGCGAGCAGGGCGATGCGGAGCGAAAGGTTCGAGAGGTCGGGGATCATCCACAGCGTGATGTCGATCGCGATGCCGATCACGATCGCATTGCCGATAGTGCCGACGCCGAGCGGCTCTCGCAGCAGCCACAACAAGCCGATGATCGACAAGCCGGTCAGAATCGTGATCGTGCCGATCGAAGCGCCGACTCGATCAGCGACACCCTGGTGGAACACGGTCCACGGGTCGGCGCCAAGATCGGCTTCGATCGTGAGCGCGAGTCCGACGCCGAACAGGTAGAGGCCAAGCAGGAGCTGGCTTCCGCGCCGTAGTCGAGGCGCAGCGAACGGAAGGAGTCGGAATCCGAGGACGTTGGTGGTGTCTGCCTCGGTGTCGGTCACAGGTTCTTGGGAAGATGCGCGGCTCGGGCGCCGCCGGCCCAGTCCTCCATTGCTGGAGCGTCGCCACCGTCGCCGCCGAGCACCGACAGCTGTGGGACTTCGCGGAGGCTGCGCTTCATCTCTGCGAACCCTGGGTAGCGGGCGAGGGTGGTGACGGCTTCCCATAGCGGAAGCGCGTCTTCGTCGGCGGGAACTCGGCTGATAACCGGACCGAAGAACGACAGACCGTCGGGCGGCTGGAACGTGATGATCGGCGTGCCGACGTCACGCCCGGTGCGACCGAGTGCGAGCTCGGTCTCGTCGTCGATGAGCTGGTCCCACGAGGTGTCATCGGCAGTCGCCGCGTACTTCGGGTCGAGTCCAGCCGTGGTGAGGCACGCCGCGATCGCGTCGACGGTTCCGAGCGCCTCGCGGGCTTCGCGGCCGGCCGACTGCGGCTGGTCGAAGTAGCTCTCACCGAACGCGGTGTAGAGCGGGCTCATCGGCTCACGGCCGAGGTCGTCCCGCACGTGCGCGGCGACGCGGAGCATGCGTAGGCCAGCGGTGTGACCGTGCTCGTAACCCTCGGGGAACTCGGTCGCGTAATCCTTGGCCTTGTTGATCAGGCGTAGCGAGATGAAGCGATAGTCGACGTCGTACTCGGTCTGGGCTTTGACCTTCTCGATCCATCGAGAGGTGATCCAGGCGAAGGGACAGACAGGGTCCCAGAAGAACTCGATATCGGCCGAGGAAGATGCGGCAGCGCTCATACGCCGACGCTACTGCGGACGCGTGCCCAGCAGCTCGTTTCGGCGGACTTTGCCAAGCGCCGTCTTGGGGAGCTCGTCGAACAGCAGCAGCTCCTTGGGCGCGTTCCAGACGGGCATGGTGTCGGTCACGAACGCACGGATCTCGTCGAGGCTCGGGGGAGTGCCGGCGTCAGCAGCGACGACACAGGCGACGACGGTCTGGCCCCAGTCCGGGTCCGGGCGGCCGATGACGGCGACCTCGGCGATGGCGGGGTGCTCATCGAGGCGGCGTTCGATTCGGCTCGGCCACACGTTCTCGCCGCCGGTGATGATCATGTCGCCAGCTCGGCCATCGATCGACAGTCCGCCGTCGTCTTCGATCCGACCGAGATCGCCGGTCGGGAACCAGCCGTCGGCGGTGAACGGGTCGCGGTGGCCGTCGAGCGTTCGGTAGGTGCGCAGCAGCAGGTCGGCGCGGATCTCGATCTCGCCGCGCTCGTTGGCTCGGAGCTCGACACCGTCGAGCGGGTGGCGCCGGTACACGCAGCCGGACCCGGTCTCGGTCATGCCGTAGGTCGGGATCACATGGTCGGGAAGGTCGGGCGGGGGAGCGGCGCCCCCGATCAGGATCGAACGAAAGCCATGCACGTCGACCTGGTTGAGTGCCCGGGTCACGAGCGAGACCAGCGTCGCTCCATCGCGTGCTGCCTGGTCTGCGAGCTCGGGCTCGAACCGCTCGAGCACGGTGAGTCCCGTGCCGGTGTGGATTGCTCGCATGATGACGGCGAGTCCGCCGATGTGGGCTGGCGGGAGACATGCCAGCCAATGGTCGGTCGCCGGGTCAACGTCGAGCCCGGTGCTCGTCGCAATGGATGATGCCCGGACCGAATCGTGGGTGTGGATGACGCCCTTCGGTAGCCCGGTCGTTCCCGACGTTGTGACGAGAATTGCGTCTCCGGGTTCGACCGGTTCTCCGCTATCGAGTGCGCGTCGTTCGCCGTCGGCTTCGATGACCGCTGTGGGCCGGGCGACTTCGATGACGCGGTCAGCTTCGGCAGCAGGAAGTCGTTGGTCGAGGGGGAAGGCAGCGTCGCCGCTCTCCCACACGCGTTGCAACGCATCGACGAAGCCGGGCCCAGCCGGCAGGTCGAGCATGACGAGTTCGGTCATGCGCTGAGGTAGCTGTCGAGCCGATCGGCCGCGGAACCTTCGAACGAAGCGAGCGCGATCTCGAGCGGCGTCGACCAGAGCGCGCCGCTGTAATGGAGGTGCACGACCACGTCGGAGCCGGCGCCAGTATCAGCCGGAGCCACGGTGGCTTCGAGCTCCCAGGCGGCGTGGTCGCGGCCGTCGACCTCGTCGCGTTCGAACCGCACGCGGGTGTCGTCGAGATGGGCGCGTCGCATCCGTAGGCGCTTCGAACGGGCGAGCGGCCCGAGGCGGGCGCGCAGCGTGACGTTCCACGTTTCGTCATCGATCGGCTCGGCGCCGTGCACCAGAGACAACCACGACGGATAGGTGCTGAGGTCAGCGAGCGCAGCGATCGTCTCGGCAGGCGAGGCGCTGACAGTTGCGGAGATGCGGCGATCCACGCCCTGATTGTGGCCGCTGGTCGGCGTCGACACACGATCAGCGCCCGGACGTGACCGATACCCTCCGACCGGTGACCGCACCGGTGACCATCGACGACGTCCACGCCGCCGCCCAGCGCATCGAAGGGGCTGTCGAGCGCACGCCGCTGACCTGCTCCCAGACACTGAGCGAAATCGTCGGCGCGACCGTCTTCCTCAAGTTCGAGAACCTGCAGTACACGGGTTCGTTCAAAGAACGAGGCGCCCGCAACCGCTTGCTCGAGGTTGCGCCAGGTCGCGGCGTCGTCGCCATGTCCGCGGGTAACCACGCCCAAGGCGTCGCCCGGCACGGCACGTTGCTCGGGCTCGAAACCCACATCGTGATGCCGGACAACACGCCGTTCGTGAAGGTCGCCCGCACCCGCGACCTGGGCGCAACCGTCGAGCTCATGGGCGCCGACGTCATGGAGTCGGCCGTGCTCGCTCGCCAACTGGCCGAGGAACGCGACCTCGAGTTCATCCACCCGTTCGACGATCCGTCGGTGATCGCCGGACAAGGAACGATCGCGCTCGAAATGCTTGAGCAGCAGCCTGATCTCGACCTGATCATCGCCGCGGTCGGCGGTGGAGGACTCGCTTCCGGCCTCGCCGTGGCTGCTGCCGCGCACTCGTCGCCGTGCCAGGTCGTGGGCGTGCAGTCCGAGCGCTACCCGTCGATGGCCGACGCACTCGCCGGACGCCCGTCGACGCGCCTCGACGGCAGCACCGTCGCCGACGGCATCGCCGTGACCCAGCCCGGCAAGATCACCCAGCAGATCCTCACCGAGCATGGCGTCGAGATCGTCGTCGTCTCCGAGGCCGCGATCGAAGAAGCCATCGCCATGCTGCTCGAAATCGAAAAGACCGTCGTCGAAGGCGCAGGGGCAGCCGCGCTCGGCGCCTGCCTGCAACACGGCGACAAGTTCGCCGGCAAGAAGGTCGGCCTGATCCTGTGCGGTGGCAACATCGACCCGCGAACGCTGTCATCGGTGACGCTGCGAGGCCTCGCCAATCAGGGCCGGCTCAACCGGATCCGAGTCGAGCTCGACGACACCCCCGGACGTCTCGCGCTCGTCTCGTCGCTCATCGCTGAGGAACGCGCCAACGTGGTCCAGGTCGACCACGACGGCCTCGGTTCCACCGGTGCCCGCAGCACCGTGCTTGAGCTGCGTATCGACACACTCGACATGGCGCATGCCGAGCAGGTCCTCGCCCGGCTCGAAGCCGCCGGCATCACCGCCAAACTC
>CAZEMU010000079.1:12610-19357 GCA_964513315.1 uncultured Acidimicrobiaceae bacterium
GGGTGCCGTTGGCGATTCGACGGGGGCGTCGATACCCAAGAGTCGTAGGATCGAGGGCGATGCAGATGCGCTGTGAGCGACTCGATCAAGACATCGATCCGTTGGCCGTTGGAATCGCAACGGGTCAGCTTTGGAGCCGGTCCGGCTTGGTGATCGGCGGCGTTGGCGAAGTCGCCCGTCTTGTCGTTGACCGCCCTGACGGCGGAGCTGCCGCTCAGCAGCAGCTTGTCGAGATGGCTGGCGCCGACGAGATGGAGCGTCCCGCAAGTGGTGTCGTTGCGCTCGGAGCGCTGCCGTTCAACCCGACGCTGCCCGGCGAACTCGTCGTTCCCCAGGTGACGATTGTCCGAGATGCGCAGCGTCGCCGGTGGCTCATCGTCGACGACGAGCTTTCGACTACCGACGCACTCGCCCTGATCGACGACGTGCTCGCCCCAACCGCGATGCCGCAAGCCACGAACTGGCACGTCGAGTCGCCCGTCGCTCCCGAGGCATGGCGCGATGACGTCGTTGCAGTCGTGCGGGATCGGATCGCTGCCGGCGAGTTCCGCAAGGTCGTGCTGGCCCGCGAACTGCTCGTCACCGCCGACCAACCAATCGATACCGCTGCCGTCTTGCGTCGGCTGTACCAAAGCTTCGCAACGGCCGCGGTGTTCGCGATCGACGGCTTTCTCGGAGCAAGCCCCGAGCTGCTCGTCGGACGCGTCGACGATGTCGTGCACGCCCATCCGCTCGCCGGTACTGCGCCGCGGTCCGCAGATCCCGCTGAAGACGGCCGCCTCTCCGCTGGGCTCGCCGCCTCGGCCAAGAACCGGATCGAGCACGGGATCACGATCGACTGGCTGCTCGACAACCTGCTTCCGTACTGCAGCTATGTCGATGCTGAGCCCGAGCCGAGCATTGTCACGCTCGCCAATCTGCACCACCTCGGCACTCAGGTCGAAGGCCGACTCTCCGCTCCAGCCGCGTCGATCCTCGACCTGGTCGGCGCACTGCATCCGACGCCAGCACTCGGCGGAGACCCGCAAGGCGGCGCGCTCGAGATCATTGAGAGCGCCGAACCGGGCGAGCGAGGTCGCTACGGCGGTCCTGTCGGCTGGGTCGACGCGTCGGGCAACGGAGAGTTTGCGGTCGGCATTCGCTCAGGAACGTTCGACGGGGCGACTGCATCGGTGTGGGCTGGTGTCGGCGTGGTCGGCGATAGCGACCCCGAAGCCGAGCTGGCCGAAACCCGCACCAAGTTCCAAGCCATGTTCGGCGCGCTGCTGCGCCCGTAAACGAGAGCGCCCGAGTGCGGTAGCTAGCGGGGCAGAACGGGGGCGGCGCCGAGCGCAGCGGCGACGGCGGCGTGGAGCTCGTCGTGCAGCGCCAGGTTTGCGTCACGATTCGTGTGCGCAAGCACCATCCGGACGCCGCTCGGTGCGAGATCGCCGGGCCACCGCTCGACGGGGATCCCATGCGCTTCGGCGAGCCGAGCAAGGTCGGTGCCATGCGGCGTTCCGAAGAGCTGCTCGTAACGATCGGCGCTCAGCAGCTCATGTTGGGGCAAGAACGAGAAGATGCCGCCGCCGTCATTGTCGACGACCACGATGGTCAGGTCGAGCGGTCGATGGCGAAGCGCAGCCAGCGACGTCGAGTCGTGCAACAAGGCGACATCGCCGATCAGGCACACCGTCGCACGGCCAGTGCGGGCGATACCCGCAGCCGTCGCGATCGTGCCATCAATGCCGTTGGCACCTCGGTTGCTGACGACGTCGATGTCAGCTCGGGGCTGACCGAACCATTCGACGTCACGGACGGGCATCGAGCTCGCCACGACCAGCGCACCGCCCGCCGGCGTCTCGGCCACAACGCGCCGTGCGATCGCAACCTCGTTGACCGACTCGCGGTCGAGGCGTTCGGCGATGGTCGCCTCGGCGAGGTCATCGCATCGACGCCACGACTGGAGCCACGCGGTGTCGGCTGGCAGGCGAGTCTCGATCGCAGCGACGAGTGCCGCGGCGACGCCGGCTTCGTCGAACGAGATCGTCGCAATGTCCTCGGGGTCGATGTGTCGTCGCTGTGGGCGTCCGGTCAGCACCGTCGCCTCGCAGCGGCTCAACCATTGCGACACGGCCTTGCTCGACACGATCTCGCCGAGCCGCAGAATCACGTCGGGTCGATGCGGTTCAGAGAACGCCCGATGGCGCAGCAGCGAGTCGTAGCGCTCAACGACATTCGGGTGATCAGGGGTCCGGCAGCCGCTGCGATGGTCAGCGATCACGGGCCATCCCAGATGCGCGGCCAAGGCCAACACGTCGGCTGGTGCTGACTCGCCGCGGCCCGCGATGATCACGCCTCGCTGCCCGCTCATGCGGTCGGCAAGGTCGGCGATCTGGGCCGAATCGGCCGCGGGCCTCACTCGTGTCGGCAACGGGTCGAGGGGCGACGGCAAATCGTCTGCCACGCCAGCGAGCGGCTCACGGAAGCTCAGATTCAGCTGGACAGGACCGGGCTTGATGCCCATCGATGACGCCCAAGCCTGTTGCGCAACACCGCGCCACCGCCGCCGGTCGAGCTCATCGGGCGGGCCGGGCTGCACGAACTCACGCACCGACGCCCCGTACAGGTCCGTCTGGTTGATCGTCTGGGGAGCGCCGCGGCCCCACAGCTCAGGAGGGCGGTCCGCCGTGCACACCAGGAGCGGCACTGCCGAAAGGTCAGCCTCGATCACGGCGGCATAGAAGTGAGCGCCGGCCGTTCCGCTCGTGCACACCACCGCTGCGGGCGTGCCGGTGATGAGCCCATGACCAAGCGCCGCGAACGAGGCGCTGCGTTCGTCGTGATACAGCTCGACGGCGATGTCATCGCGGTCTGCAAAGGCCAACGCGAGCGGCGTCGAGCGCGAACCGGGAGCGATGTACGCGGCTGTCAAACCCTCGAGAATCCACTGGTCGACGAGGGCGGCACAGAACGTTGCATTCTCCGATGCGTTCGGCCTATTCACCCCGCAGAGGGTACGTGGGCCAGACGGGCCCCACTAGGGTCAGATGGCCTGTCGTTCGGTCACACCGACCACATCTACCGAACGCCAGCACTGCGTGTTGGAGGACGCTGGTTCGTGCTTGCCTGTGAATCGCTTGGCGTATCGACGAATTGGCCGCGTGTCGTCTTGGCACACGGCTTCACCCAAAATGCTCGCTGCTGGGGCCCGTTCGGCCAAGCCATCGGCGAGCGCTACGGCACCATTGCTGTCGACGCTCCCGGGCACGGCCAGAGCGTGCACGACGACGCCGACCTCTCCGAGGCCGGCCGCTTGCTCATCGAAGCAGGCGGGCCAGGTCATTACCTCGGCTACTCGATGGGCGGACGCATGCTCTTGCACGGCGTCCTCGACGACCACATCGGCGCCGTCCGCTCACTCGTCTTGATCGGCGCCACTGCTGGCATCGACGATGCCGAAGAGCGCGCCGCTCGCGCCATTAGCGATCGACGCACCGCCCAGACGCTGCTGAAGATGGGCACCGCTGCGTTTGTCGATGAGTGGCTCACCAACCCGCTGTTCGCCGACCTCACCGACGAACAGTCGTGCAAGGGCAAGCGGATGGAGAACCACGCCGAAGGCATGGCCGCATCGCTCGTGCATTGCGGCACGGGCTCACAGGAACCGCTCTGGAGTTCGCTCCCTCGGATCGAGATCCCGGTGCTTGTCCTGGCCGGCAACCGTGACGAGAAGTTCACCAAACTCGGGCAACGGATGGCCGAGACGATCGGCGACAACGCCACCTTCATGGCGGTCGAAGGCGGCCACGCCGCCCACCTCGAGAACCCCAAGTCCACGGCCGCAGCCGTGTTGTCCTGGATCGACCGCTGGTCCTAGGCGAGCCCTAGCTTCGCCGCTACGGCTGGGTCGGCCAGCTGGCGACGCCCTCGTCGAGCTGCACACCGGTGCTGTTGAGGAAGCCAGACACCAGGCGATAGGTCCCGGCGAGCACGAGCATCTCGATGAGCGCATCGTTCTCCCAGCGAACCTGCAGCGCCTGCCACGTCGCATCGCTGACGCAGTCGTCGGCGGCAAGATCGTCGGCCATCGCGATGAGCGCTCGGTCGCCTTCGGACCACGGGTGGGCGTCGATGGGTTGCGTGAGTGCCCAGATCTCTTGCTCGGTCAGACCTCGGTCGAGCCCGATGCGGGTGTGCTGTCCGAACTCGTAGACCGACTGCGCGTTCCAGCCGATGCGAAGAATGATGACTTCCTTCTCGCGTGGCGGTAGCACGCCTCGGTTGAGCATCCAGCCGGCGAACCGGTTGAACCGCTTCAGCAGATCCGGGTGGTGGCCGAGCACGCCGAAGATGTTGAGCGGCTTGCCATCCATGACCAGCGTGCCCGACAGGATCTCGGCCAGCTCGTCATCGGGTTCCGTGATCGGTGGGATTCGGAAGTCGGTCGGACGTGGTCCGCGAAGCGTGGAGTCGTGGTCAGCCATAGCCAAGCATTGCACCTGGGGTCGGTGACGTTGTTCCCGGCTAGGGCACGACGCGGGGGAACTCGACCGTCGCCTGCTCGACCGTGTGATGGTCCAGCATCTCAAGGTCGGGGTCGCCGGCGATGCCCACGGTCGTGGGTGCGGCGATCGTTCCGTCGGTCATCGTGATGTCGGCGAAGGGGTCGATGGCAAGCCAGCGCCGGGCAGGGGAGAGGTCGCCGATGATCGTGAACGGCTCAAGTGGCGCGAGCGCAGCCAGCAGGTGACGACCGAGGCCGCTTTCGAGCATGCCGCCGACCGAGCACTGCATCCCCGCAGTGACCGCAGCGTCGACAAGCGCGAGGGCTTGCCGCAATCCGCCGACACGAGGTGGCTTGATCGACACTCCGGTCGCGGCCTGATCACGAGCGATTGCCCAGAGATCGTCGGGCGTGTTCACCGCCTCGTCGGCGACGATGGCCAGATCGGTCTCGGCGACCAAGCGGCCTGCCAGGCCGTGCTCAGCGATCGCGAACGGCTGTTCCACTGCCCGGACGCCCAGGTCGCGAAGTGCTTTGAGTAGTGGTATGTCGTCCGCGCTGAGCGATCCGTTGGCGTCGACCTGGACTTCGAGGTCGGGGAAGCGGCTGATGATCGCTCGCACGGGCTCGACGACTCGTCCTGGCGCGATCTTGCACTTGATCCGCGGGTAGCCGTCGGCGGCCAGCGTCTCGATCTCGTCGAGCATCGTTGGAATCGGGGCCAGGCCGACCGCAGCACCTGCTGGTGCGCTGTGGCCAGCGGTTCCCAAACGCTCGGCCAGCGACTGGCCACTTGACCGAAGCTCCGCATCGAGCTCGGCCATTTCGAGCGCCGCCGCTGCCATCGGTTCGGCGGCTGCGTCGATCGCCGCGCCCGAGACGAGCGAGGCGTACGCGCCCGCAGCCCACTCGGCGGTGTACGTCGGGGCGTTCAGCGCACTGCATTCGCCCCAGCCCTGGACAACGGTGGTGTCCCCGTCGGCGTGGCCGGCGACGAACACGAGCTCTCGATGCTCGGCGGGCCGTTCGTCGTGCGCTGCGCCCAGGCTGGCTCGCACCGGCAAACGCACGAGCCGCACCGTCGCATGCGTCAGCTGGCCCGCAGCGGATGAAGGAATCAGGGCGTCGGCCACTGAGGCACGGTAGATCGCCGAAGCGAGCCAAGCACGCCCCAGCGTTCGCCGAGACGTCGTGCACGGGTGACACCACCCGAGATCACCCATAGGCAGACCAGGCCGCCGAACTCGAGCAGATGGATCGCTTCGGCCAGCATCGTGCGTTGGCCGCCGAGGACATCGGCGATGGCGACGATGCCCATCAGGACAGCGATGGTCGAGGTCAGTGTGACCAGGCCGATCGCCCGCTGCGGCTTGGCTGCGACCGACAACATGCCGATCCCGAGCGCAGTTCCGAACACGCCGTCGTGGCGGCTCAGGTGGCGGTCGACGGCATCAACATCGAGCACGAGATTCGACAGGTTGAGGACGACCAAGGTGCCGCCGATGATGAACAGTGCCCACCGCAACGCCGACACGGCTCGCAGTGAGCCGGCCAGCGTGACTGCGGGTTCGGGGATCGACGCGAGTTCTTCGGCGGCATGGAGGCGCATGGCCTGGTGGGCAAGCTCGCGATCAGGTTGAGCTGCGTGCAGATCGTCTCGGTACGCGCGGCATCCAGCGCAGGTGCGCAAGTGACTGTCGAGTTCGACGGCTTCGTCGGCGCTGAGCTCGCCATCGAGCTGAGCGGAACACAGTTCTCGGTAGTGGTCGCACGTCACAGCTGTCTTGGTCGGTCCGCGGTCGATTCTGGTTCCCGAGCAGCGAGAATGGTCGGGTGAACACGCTTGACGAGCTGATGCTGGCTGCCCGTGACGGCAACCGCCTGGCGCTCGATCGCGTGACCCGTGAGACGCTTCCGGCCGTGCAGAAGCTCTGCTGGCACCTGGGAGACCCAGACACGGTCGAAGACCTCGTGCAGGAAACCTATGCCCGCATGATGCGGTCACTTCCTCGCTATCGAGGCGACGGATCCGCTCGCTCGTGGCTGCTTCGCATCGCCCGGAACACGTGCGCCGATTCGACCCGAGCTCGTCGACGGGCCCGTACTCGTACGTCGTTCACGGAGCTGCCCGATGTCGCCGACGCTCCGGCGTCGGGCTGGAGCGAGGTCACCTCGGTGCTCGCTGGGCTCGATCCAGATCGACGCCATGCGTTTGTGCTCACCCAGATCCTGAACCTGCCCTACCAAGAGGCCGCCGATGT
>CAZEMU010000080.1:0-19220 GCA_964513315.1 uncultured Acidimicrobiaceae bacterium
TCGACGATGCCGTCGGCGATCTCGGGCACTTCGAGCTCGAACATGCGCTTGATCAAACCGGGGTGGGTGCGACTGACAACGATCTGTGGGCCCTTCGGGGTCTTGCGAACCTCGACGATGTAGGCCTTGAGGCGCGTGTTCGGGTCGGGGCGTTCGTGCGGGACCTGCTCGGCTTGGGGAAGCAGTGCCTCGACGCGGCCGAGGTCGAGCAGCGTGTAGCGGCTGTCGGTCTGCTGGATGATGCCGGTGACGATGTCGCCTTCGCGGCCTGCGTACTCTTCGTACTTGAGCTCGCGCTCGGCCTCGCGGATGCGCTGGCTCATGACCTGGCGGGTCGTCTGGGCGGCGATGCGGCCGAAGTCATCAGGGGTGACTTCGAACTCGTCGCCGAATGGCTCGCCGTACTCGTCGAGTTCTTGGGCGAAGACGCGGAACTCCATGGTGTCGGGGTCGATCGTGACCCAGGAGTATTCCCACGCGTCGGGGCGGCGCTTGTAGGCCGACTCGAGTGCGTCGGCGAGGGCAGCGAACAGGGTGTCGATCGACAGGCCACGCTCGCTGGCTACGGCCTGCAGGGCCTCCATCATGTCGGCATTCATCGCTTCAGCCTTTCTTTGGGGCGTCGGAGCTCGCCGATGGCGTGCCACCGGCTTGCTTGGTCGCGTGCTTCTTGTTGTTGCTGTTGCCAGCTGACTTCGGGCCCTTGCCGGGCTTGGGGCCAGGACCCCAGTCAAAGACGGTTTTCGCCTTGGTGATCCGGTCGTAGGACATGGTCACCGGCTCGCCGTCGACCTCGATCGTGACCTGGTCGTCGTCGGCGGCAGTCAGCGTTCCTTTGAGACGACGGAGGTCGTCGGTTCCGCTGGGCATCAGCTTGAGGCTGACGATCTCGCCGATCGAGCGCACGTAGTGCGTCGGCAGGCGAAGGTTGCGCTCGACGCCAGGGCTGGTGACTTCGAGGGTGTAAGCACCGCTGATCGGATCAGCCAGATCCATTTCGTGGCTGATGGTGCGAGTTGCTTTGGTGAGCTTCTCGGTACCGAGGCCATCGGGATGGTCGATCGTGATCTTCAACCGGCCGCCGCCGTACACGAGGTCGACGAGTTCGAGCCCGAGTTCTTCGATGATGGGGTCCACGACGTCGTGTACCCGGTCTTCGATACCCATGTGCTCACCTCCTCGTCGATGTGTGTTGTTGTGCGAGCGCCAAATGACGAAAAAGAGCGTGGGGTTTTCCCTTTCGGGAAGACTGCCCACGCTCTGTCATTCGAAACTCGATTGATCAGTGCTGGGCGCAATGGTAGCGCAGCAGCGACCAATCGTCGCTCCGCACCGGTTGGCCCTTGGCAAGGTGCGGCGACGAACGAACAGTTAGCGCTTGCGGATCAGCTCGATCTTGGCTTCGGCGTCGTTGGCGTCTTCGCCCTTGTCTTCGAGCTGGAGCGCACGATCGCGCTCAGCTTCGCGAGCAGCCTTGACCGTGTCAGCACGAGCGAGGGCCGCTTCGGCACCATGCTCATGCATGAACTCTGCCCACTCGACGAGCGCGTCGACCATCTCGTCTTCGGGCACGACGGCAACGTTCTGGCCCTTCACGAACAGGTGGCCACGCTTGTTGCCAGCTGCGATGCCGAGATCCGCATCGCGTGCCTCGCCGGGTCCGTTCACGACGCAGCCCATGACGGCGACCTGCAGTGGTATCTCGCGTTCGCCGAACGCTTCCATGGCCTTGTTGGCGACGTCGTACACATCGATCTCGGCTCGCCCGCATGACGGGCAGGCGATGAGGTCGACATTCTTGCGTTCGCGCAGGCCCATCGATTCGAGCAGCGCTCGACCGGCGCGAGCTTCTTGGACCGGGTCGGCGGTCAGCGAGTAGCGGATGGTGTCGCCGATGCCTTCGGCGAGCAGCGTGGCGATGCCGGCGGTCGACTTGATCAGGCCATTTGGCGGCGGCCCGGCTTCGGTGACGCCGAGGTGGAGCGGATGGTCGGTGACCTTGGAAAGCTCGCGGTAGGCCTCGATCATGAGCGGCACCGATGACGCCTTGACCGAGATCTTGATCTGGTCGAACCCAACCTCGTCGAAGTACGCCATCTCTTGCTGGGCGGATTCGACCATCGCCGCTGCGGTGACCGTGCCGCCGTACTTCTCGTAGAGATCCGGATGCAGCGAACCGCCGTTCACGCCGATGCGGATCGGCACGCCCTTTTCGCCACACGCTTCGGCGACGGCCTTGATGTGGTCGGGCTTGCGAATGTTGCCGGGGTTGAGGCGCAGGCACTGCACGCCCGCGTCGAGTGCTGCCAGCGCCATCTTGTACTGATGGTGGATGTCGGCGACGATCGGCACGGGCGAGCGAGGCACGATCTGGGCGAGACCTTCGGCAGCTGCGAGTTCGTTGCAGGTGCAGCGGACGATGTCGGCGCCCGCGGCGGCCAACGAGTAGATCTGAGCCAGCGTGCCCTCGACATCCGCCGTCTTGGTGGTCGTCATCGACTGCACCGTGATGGGCGCGTCGCCCCCGACGGGGACGGAACCGACCATGATTTGGCGAGTCGGTCGACGTTCTGCTGCGGGCGTGATGTCCATAAGGGTTCTTTTCGGAGGTTCGGTCCGGTCCGTTAGGCCGGCCAGGCAAAGATGTCGAGCGCCGCTGCCCACGAGCCGATCAGCACGAGGATGATGATGACCGCCCACGTGAGCGGAATCAGCTTGGCGGCATCGACCCGGTAGTCGTCGTTGCGGGTCACGAGTTGGATGCCGCGCTCCCAGGTTGCGAGGGCGGCGTGGCCGCCGTCGAGCGGCAGCAACGGCACCAGGTTGAACAGTCCGACGAAGATGTTCACGATCATGAATAGGTACAGGACCTGGTCAGCGGATTCGCTTTCGGCGAAGAGACGGGCGATGCCGATAATCGAGACAGGACGGTTTGCGTCGCCATTTTCCGGAGGCGCTGGCGCTGGTGTTGTCGGCGACGCGTTCGCAGGCGGTGCTGTGGAGCTGTCACCGCCGAACCAGTTGAGCGGGTTCAGGAACGCCGCCATACCGCTCAGGTTCGTTCGAGAAACCGTGCCGAAGTCCTGGATGGCGAGCCCGATCGACTCACCCCAGCCTGGATCCGATTCGTCGACGAAGCGTGCCCCGACGCCCAAGAATCCTCGGAAGGGGTCGCGGCGGTCGAGTTCGATGATGCCGCTGAGTTCGACTTCGGTCTCGTCGCGCAAGACAACGATGTCGATCGCTTCGCCTTCGCGTTCTTGGAGCAAGTTCGCGAACACCAGTTGGCTTGGACGGGCGATGCCTTCGGTCCGGAGAATCACGTCGTCGACTTCGAGGCCAAACTCATCGGCATTGCTGTCGGTGCGGCGCGCTTCGATGGTCCAGCCTTGGCTGGCACGGTCTTCGTTCATCAAGATGCCGAACCCGGCACCAACAACGTCGCCGGAGCGAGCACCGAGATCGCCGGCAAGCACGAGGGTTTCGCCGTCGCGTTCAACTTCGATCTCGATGGGGCCGACCGGGGTGGTCCGAACCAGATCGCCGAAGCCGTTCCACGTGTCGAAGCTCTCGCCATCGAATCGGGTGATCCGGTCGCCGGCGACGACACCGATCTCGTCGGCCGAGGACCCTTCGACGATGCGGTCGACTTCCCATGGCGGGCCGTTGAAGCCGGCGTAGGAGTACGCACCGAACAGCACGACGAGCGCAATGAGCGCCATCAGGAAGTGCATGGCGGAACCGGCGCAGATCACGACCATCCGCTGCCACCACGGCTGGGATCGATAGGTGCGGTGTTCTTCAGCCGGGTCGATGTCGTCGAGGTTCGTCATGCCAACGATTCGCACGTACGCGCCGGCGGGAATGCCCTTGATCCCGTACTCGGTCTCGCCTCGGTTGAACGACCAGATCTTCGGGCCGAACCCGAGGAAGAACTCGGTGGCCTTCATGCCCATCATGCGGGCGGTGACGAAGTGCCCCAGCTCGTGCATGAACAGGGTGAACAGCAGGCCGACGATGATGCCGGGGATCCACCAGCTACGGAACGCGCCGAGCGCAATGAAGAGGGCAACGAAGCCGAGCAGGAGCGGCAGCGAGCCATTGTCGTTTGCACCGCCGCCTTCTTGAGCGGGATCGGCTTCAGACGAAGGTGGCGGCAGCGATTCGTCGGGTGCCGACGCAGGCGGTTCTTCAGGGGCGACGATCGTCGGGTCGGGGGTCATCGAGTCAGGTGCTCCGCAGCCCGAACTCGAGCCTCGGCATCGGCGGCCAAGACAGCGTCGAGATCGGGATCATCGACAACATCATGGTCGTTGAGGACGGCCTCGACGACGCGGGCGATCTCGGTCCACCCAATTTGGCCTTCGAGGAACGCTTCGACAGCGACCTCGTTCGCGGCGCTCAGCGTCGCCGGTGCGGTTCCGCCCATTCGACCGGCCACATACGCCAGCGCCAGACACGGGAACAGGTTGGTGTCGGGCATTGAGAAGTCGAGGCGGCTGAGTTCGGTCCAGTCGATGCCGCCGTAGGGCTGCACATGGCGGTCGGGGTAGTCGAGCGCGTAGGCCATGCAGAGTCGCATGTCGGGCATCGACAGCTGGGCCATGGTGGCACCGTCGGTGTATTCGACCATCGAGTGGATCACCGATTGCGGGTGCACGACGACGTCGATGCGGTCGAAGCCGACGTGATAGAGCTCGTTGGCTTCGATGACCTCGAGGCCCTTGTTCATGAGCGTCGACGAGTCGACGGTGATCTTCGGGCCCATCGACCACGTCGGGTGGTTCAGCGCTTGTTCGACGGTGATGCCGGCGAGCTGGTCGGCCGTGTACTCACGGAAGGGGCCGCCGCTTGCGGTCACCACCAGGCGTCGTACTTGGTCGAGTCGATTGCCGTCGAACGATTCGTTCGAGCGCAGGCACATGTGCAGCGCACAGTGTTCGCTGTCGACCGGGATGAGTTCCGCGCCGGGGGTGTTGCGGATCTTTTGCACGACCGGGCCAGCGGCAATCAGAGATTCTTTGTTCGCGAGTCCCAGGCGTCCGCCGAGGCGCAGCGTTTCGAGTGTTACGGCGAGTCCGGCGAAGCCGACGATGCCGTTGATGACGACATCGGTGTCAGCGCACGCGGCCCGGAACCCCTCGTCACCGGCCGCGATCGTTCGACCCGGCAGTCGGTCACCCAGCAACCCGACATTCTTCGGCTCGCTTACGGCGACATGAGGTACGTCGAACTCGATGGCCTGGTCGATGAGCAGTTCGGGACGCATGCCACTGGCCCCGATCGCCGTGACTTGATACGTCGGTGCATCGCCTCGGGCGGCTGCGGCGGCGTTCGCCGCACGCACGATGTCGAGGGTTTGTGTCCCGATGGACCCAGTCGAACCCAGGACGGCGACGCGGCGTGTCACAACGGCCAGGGTATTGGGCTAGCGGCCCGAGCGAGGCGCCCAACCACCGTGACGTCTGAAACGCTACGAATCGAGGTTTGCGTTACGAGGGGGTGGCGGGGCTGTCGGGGCGGCGGCGGAGGGACTCCATGGCAAGTAGTCCGACGAGGGGTCCGGGGGCAAGGAGTAGGAACGCCCAGCCCCAGCTCGTCGCATCGCGCACGACCGGCACCAAGAAGATCGTGAACACGGTGAGCGTGAACCCAGCGGCAAGTTGCATCGTGAGCGCGGTCCCGACATAACGAGGGTCGACGACCTCGGTCACGATGGCCGAGAACTGGGCCGAGTCGGCCACGACCCAGAAGCCCCAGACCAAGCCAGCGGCCAGCACGACGATCGCCGGCGCACCTACAAGGAAGCCGGTGATGCAGGCCGCAGCGCCGGACCATCGCAGCGCTTGCGCAGCCGCCTGGGGACGACCGACCGAGTCACTTCTTCGCCCGGCGTGGATCGACCCGGCGGCCCCGATCCCGATGACGGCAAAGGCGGCAAGGCTCGCCCGACGGGGGCTCTCGAACGCGTCGCCGTAGAAGGCGGCGATCCACGCCCACATCGCGTACAGCTCCCACATGTGGCCGAAGTAGCCCAGGCTGGCCAAGCGGAAGCCGCGGTCGCGCAGGATCACACCGACTTGGGACCGGTCGAACGTCGCGGCCTTGGCCGAGTGCGGACCGTCTTTACCGAAGCGGTCAGCCAGCGCTCCGCCGAGCAGCGTCAACCCGGAGACGACCAGCATGAGCGGTTGCCACGACCACTCCCCCAGCGAGTTCAACAGATGCGGCAAGGCCGAGCCGACCGTGAGCGCTCCGATCATGATGCCGAGCGCCAAGCCTCGGCCCGTGACGAACCAGCTGGACATGGCTTTGAGCGCCGGCGGGTAGACGCCAGCAAGCGCCGCACCCGTGACGAGTCGAGCGATCAGGGCTGGACCGAATGCGTCGGTCACGACGATCGAGGCGTTGGCGAGCGCGGCCAACGCTGAGCCGTAGAGGATGAGCCGCCGTGGAGCGAGCCGATCGGCGAGCCCCACGACTGACGACAGCACCGCTCCGATCACGAAGCCGATCTGTACGGCGATCGTGAGCCAGCTGGCGGCGGCGCTGCTCAGGTCCCAACGCCCACGGAGTTGGCCAAGCACAGCCGCGGTCGAGAACCAGGGCGACATGGCCAGCACGAGTGCGATCGCCAAGATGATGAGCTGTCGACGGCGATCGGTCATGAGGTGGGAACCGTGCCCAGACGACTTCCATTCCGCGTCACTCGCCGCCTGCTCATGCGGACTCGTCCGTCACCAAGAATCGGGCGCCAGGCCCATCGTCCGCAGCCTTGTCCCCGGGGTTGAAGATGTCGCAGCTGTCGAGCGACTGGCAGCCACAACCGATGCAGTTGCCGAGGCGGTCACGCATGGCTTCGAGGAGGCGGATCTGTTCGCTCAGCCGGGGACGCCATGACTCGGCGAAGTGCTCCCACTCTTCTTTGGTCGGGGCCCGTTCGGGCGGAAGCTGGGCCAGGCTCGCCTTGACCTCGCGCAGCGGCAAGCCGACTTGTTGGGCGGCACGAATGAACGACACGCGGCGCAGCACGTCGCGGGCGTAGCGACGCTGCCCGCCAACCGTCCGGGTCGAGGTGATGAGCTCTCGCTCTTCGTAGAAGCGGAGCGCCGAGGTGGCGATACCCAGGCGCGACGCCGCTTCGCCGATGGTTAACAGGTCGCTGAGCGGTTCGTCAGAAGTCACTTGACTTCAACATAACTTGAACTATTACGTTCGACCGCATGCACCGCATTGCCTTCATCCAGTCCAGCTGGCACAACGACATCGTCGACCAGGCCCGCATCGGTTTCCTCGAGCGGGTCGAGGGCCGGGCCGAGGTCGAATCGTTCGATGTGCCCGGCGCCTTCGAGCTGCCGCTGCACGTGCGAGCCCTGGCCGACACCGGCCGCTTCGACGGCGTCGTGGCCGCCGGCTTCGTGGTCGACGGCGGCATCTATCGCCACGAGTTCGTGGCGCAAGCCGTCATCTCGGGACTCATGACCGTGCAGCTTGATATGGGCGTGCCGGTGTTCTCGTGCGTGCTCACGCCGCAGCAGTTCCACGACGGCGCGGACCACCATGCGTTCTTCCACGCACACATGCTGGGCAAAGGCCACGAAGTCGCCGATGCATGCCTCAGCACCCTCGAAGCGCGAGCCGCCATCGCGGCCTAGCCGGCTCTCAGCTCGACAGCTCTCGGCCCCGATTGAGGCGAGTGAGATCAGCCGGTGACGACGGAGGTGGCCTCGATGATGCCGAGTGCGAGGGCCGCACACCAGGTTGCTGGCATGACGAACAGCAGGCCGTCGAAACGGTCCAAGATGCCGCCATGGCCGGGGAGCATGGTGCCCATGTCCTTGACGCCGAGGTCCCGCTTCATCATCGACTCACAGAGGTCGCCGAGCGTTGCGGCAACGGCGGCGACGACACCGAGGATCATTGCGTCGGCGAAGCCGCCGGGCGAGTCGCCCCATGGGGCAATGCCGATGATGCCGATGACGAGCACGGTGACGACGATGCATACGACGGCGCCGCCAACGACGCCTTCGAGCGTCTTGTTCGGGCTGTGGGCCGACAACGGTGTGCGTCCCATCGAGCGTCCGGACACATACGCGCCGATGTCATAGGCGACGGTCGCAAGGATCGCGGCGAACAGCAGGCCGGTGCCGTTGGACTGGAACTCGACGATCCCGGTCTCGCTGTTCAGTGCGACCGAGTCGCTCGACAGGAGTAGGCCGGCGAAGCTGCCGAGCACGCCGACGTAACCGATTCCGAGCAGGGTGATGCCCAGATTGGGCACCGGCCGCCCCGGGCCGACCGGCATCAGATACCAGAGCAGCGCGAACACGATCGCCAGGAACAGCACCACGGGATAGGCGGCGACGTTCTTCCAGTACACGGCGAGCGTCATGCCGACGGTCGTGACGAGGCCGAGCAGCGAGGCCGGGTTGTACCCGACCCGGCGCATGGCGTTGTAGAACTCCATCGTGGCCAGCGCCAAGATGGCGGTGGCGACGATCAGGCCGGGGACTTCGCCGAGCCAGAGCGAGCCGAGCGCAACGACGGCGAGGCCGAGACCGGTGACGGTCGCCATAGCGATGTCTCGGTCGGATCCCTTGCGCTGGCCCGTTTCGGGTTGCGCAGGGCGGTTCGTGCGCCGAGGCGCCGGTGCGGGTCCAGGACCCGGGCCGGGGCCAGCAGCACCAGGTGCGGCGCCTCCGACTGGAGGTGCGGGCGGCGCCGCTGCGGCAGCGGGTACGTCGATCGGGCCCGGATTGCTCTCGGGGTTCACCGGCGCATCGAGGCCGAACAGACCTGCGTCGGCGGTTTCGGCACCAAAGGCACCAGGTGGCGTCGGGTCGAGGAGCCGAATGTCGTCGAGCTCGTTGTAGTCGCTCGCACCATCTCGCCAGCGCGGACCCATGTCCGCACCATCGACTGCGCCGGTGCCGGGTTCGGTCCAATGGGGCAGACCCAGATCGCCGGCGCCTTCGTCATCGTCGGTGAACCAGCTCTCGGGACCCCGAATCGGGCCGCCGGGTGGCAGTTGATCACTCATACTTCGAGCAGCTCTTCTTCTTTGGCCGAGACCGCAGCGTCGATCTCGGCTTCGTGCTTCTGGGTGAGACTGTCGACGGCCTTTTCGGCTCGGTCAATCGTGTCCTCGGGGGCGTCGCCGTCCTTCTTCATCTTGTCGAGCTCAGAACGAGCGCTGCGACGCGTGTTGCGAATGGCGATGCGGCCGTCTTCGGACATGCTGCGCACGACCTTGATCAGGTCGCGTCGACGTTCTTCGGTGAGCGGCGGGAAACCGAGCCGGATGACAACACCATCGGTCGATGGGGAGAGACCGAGGTCGCTTTCGCGAATCGCCCGCTCGATCGAGTCGATGACCGTCTTGTCGAACGGCGTAATGACGAGCAGTCGGGCCTCGGGAACGCTGAACGAGGCGATCTGTTGCAGCGGCACCGGCGTGCCGTGGTAGTCGATTGCCATCTTCTCAACGAGCACGGGCGTCGCTCGCCCGGTGCGCACGCCGCTGAATTGCTGCTTGGCGTGGGCGACGGCACCAGTCATCGACTCCTCGGCGTCTTCGAGGATCAGCTCGATCATCTCATCGCTCACGGCGACTCTCCTGCAGGCTGTGTTTGGCGGTCGGATTGACTGGCGTGTCCTAGAACCGGCCACTTCCTTAACGGAACGGGGCCTGACACATTCCCGGCGCGTAAAGGGCCGGAAACACAACAGTACCGAGCGCGGCAGGGCCGACTCGGCCACCCCCATGGTTTCAGCGCGTCGTTGCGACGCTGCCTCGACCCGACGAGGCTCAGCTACTCGACCACCCGTAACGGCTCGAATCAGGTTCGGGGTGTTAGCCAGCGACGATCGTGCCGACGGATTCGCCTGCGAGTATCCGGTTGACGTTGTCGCCGCCCATGAGATCGAACAGCACGATCGGCAACTCGTTGTCCATGCACAGCGTGGTTGCGGTTGCATCCATCGCTCGCAGGTTCTTGCTCAGCACGTCGAGATAGGTCACCGAGTCGAGCTTGGTCGCCGTCGAGTCGAGCTTGGGGTCGGCGGTGTAGATGCCGTCGATGCCCGAGTGGGTGCCCTTGAGCAGGACCTCGGCGTCGATCTCGTTCGCACGCAGCGCCGCAGCCGTATCGGTCGTGAAGAACGGGTTGCCCGTGCCGCCGGCGAAGATCACAACGCGGTCCTTTTCGAGGTGACGGATCGCTCGGCGCCGGATGTAGGGCTCAGCGATCTCTTTCATCTCGATGGCCGTTTGCACACGGGTCGGAACGTTCAGGCGCTCCAAGAACTCTTGCAGCGCAAGCCCGTTGATGACCGTCGCCAACATGCCCATGTAGTCGGCTTGGGCGCGGTCCATCCCTGCGCCAGCCCCAGAAAGGCCACGCCAAATGTTGCCGCCACCGACGACGACGGCAATGGACACGTCGAAACGCGACCGTGCGTCGGCGATGGTCTGGGCGATGGAACCAACGATGTCACCGTCGATGCCGTAGCCAGCGTCGCCTGCGAAGGCTTCGCCAGAGACCTTGAGCATGATGCGACCCCACCGCGGTTCCTCACTTCCACTGGAAGTGCGGTCGCTCGACGTGGGGTCGTTCATCGGGATATTTGTGTCACTCAAAATGTGGGTGGGTGACCATGTAAGGGGGTGGGCAGAAGCCCCGCTCAGGCGCCAATGCGGGTCTGAGCGAAGCGAGTAATCGTGCCAGGCGCAGCAGTCTCGGCGACGGTCACCTTGTCACCGTTGAGACCCTGTTCGAGCAGCACGCTCTCTTTGTACCAGGCCTTGAGGCGGCCCTCGACGATCTTGTCCCAAGCAGCTTCGGGCTTGCCCTCGGCCTTGGTGATTTCAAGCAGCGACTCGCGCTCCTTGGCCGCGTCTTCTTCGCTCACCTGGCTGGTGTCGAGGAAGCGAGGCTTAGCGAAGGCGATGTGCAGTGCGATCGCGTGGAGGGCTTCGGCGTCAACGCCGTTGCCTTCGACGACGACACCGTTCACGCCACGGCCGTCCTGGACGTGGAGGTAGGCATCGAGGGTGCTGCCTTCGGCAGCTTCGATGATCTCTACCGAGCCGACCTCGATGTTTTCCTTCTTGGTCAGCTTGAGGTCCTCGATCTCGGTCTCGCATGCGGTGGCGGGATCGTCACCAGCAAGCGCAACGTCGGCGAGCTTCTGGGCAACAGCGACGAAGTCTTCGCTCTTGGCCGAGAAGTCGGTCTCGCTCTTGAGGAGCACCAAGGCAACCTTGTTGCCGTCTTGGGCGATCGCAACAGCACCCTCGGTGTTGTCACGGTCTGCACGCTTGGCAGCCTTGCTCAGGCCCCATTCGCGCAGGAGTTGGGTTGCGGCTTCAGCGTCGCCGCCGGCCTCGGTGAGCGCCTTCTTGGCGTCCATCATGCCGGCACCGGTCGCGTCGCGGAGTGCCTTGACGTCCTTTGCACCAAAGTCAGCCATCGTTCTTCATCCCTTTCAAGGTGGGGGTCAATCCTGGGGGTTGTTCGTTGCTTGGATTGGGCCGATTGCTCGGCGCTCAATCACTCGGCTGCAGGAGCCTCGTCGGCAGCTGCTTCTTCAGCGGGAGCTTCGGCGGCTGGTTCTTCAGCGGCAGGAGCTTCTTCAGCTGGCGCTTCGGCGGGAGCCTCAGCGGCGGCCTCGGCTGCTGCTTCGGCCGGAGCTTCTGCGGCGGCTTCTTCAGCTGCGTCGTCAGCTTCGTCCTTGGCTTGCGCCGCGGCTTCGATGTTCTGGGCGACGCGAGCTTCGCGGGCTGCGGCGGCTTCGGCAGCAGCAGCTGCGGCGAGGGCCTGTTCGCGAGCGATGCGGGCTTCTTCTTCTGGCGAGCGCTCGGCAGGAGCGGCTTCGGCCATTGGCGCACGGCGGCTGCGGATGAAGCGGCCTTCGACCACGGCATCACTCATGATGCGGGTCATGACGTCGCCGGAGCGGATTGCATCGTCGTTACCGGGGATCACGTACTGGATCAGGTCCGGGTCACAGTTGGTGTCGACCACAGCGATGATCGGGATGCCGAGCTTGTTGGCCTCGGTCACCGCAATGTGTTCCTTGCGGGTGTCGAGGATGAAGATCGCGTCGGGGACCTTCTGCATGTTCTTGATGCCGCCGAGGTTGCGCTGGAGCTTGACGAGCTCACGCGACTTGAGAAGGGCTTCCTTCTTGGGCATAGCGTCGAACTCGCCGCTGGCGATCATGCGCTCGTATTCGCGCATCTTGGCGACACGCTTGGAGATCGTTTCGAAGTTGGTGAGCATGCCGCCCAGCCAGCGCTGGTTGACGTAGGGCATGTTGGCCCGCTCGGCGTAGCTCTCGATGCTGTCCTGAGCTTGCTTCTTAGTGCCGACGAACAGGATCGTGCCGCCGTTGGCGATGGTGTCGCGGACGAAGCTGTACGAGGCTTCGATCTGGCCAAGGGTCTGGCGAAGATCGATGATGTGGATGCCGCTGCGCTCACCATGGATGAATCGCTTCATCTTGGGGTTCCAGCGACGGGTCTGATGCCCGAAGTGGACGCCTGCGTCGAGCAGCTGCTTCATGGACACAACAGGTGCCATTGTTTTCTCCAGTCGGTTGAAAGGACCCTGTTTCCAGCGCCTGCGAGAGGCGACCGATGTCGGAAACTGGGATGACATAGGGGCACACCCGTTTGGTGCGCACTCAGCCGATCAGGCTATCGGGCCAAATCGGTGCTTCCGCGTGGCTGAGCCGAGATAGCTCCTGGCGTCGGCGAGGTCAGGCCGATACGGTGATGAGATGTCGAGTACCGAAGTCTCGTATCGCCCCGAGGTAGACCCGGGTGGAGTCATCGATCTCACGGATCTCGCTCGGAGCGACGTTAAAGAGCCACCGACAACTGCCGATGGTTCTCACGTGAACCCCCAGGACAAGAACGAGTCTGAAACGGCACTTCGCCTGCGGTTCCTTGCAGACTTCGACGCTGGTGAGTTCACGGCCGAGATCGACGCTCTGACTGAAGATCCGGACCTGCAACGCAACCCGTGACGCTGGTCCTGGTTGACGACACACTCGCGATTCAGGCGCTGATCTCACCTGAGCCAGCACGTGTTGACGGTGTCGAAACGCTGGACCTTGTCGTGACCTACTCGATGTGGCAGAGGGTGCTCGATGCGATCGCAAAGAGCGCAGTCGACCCGACTGCACACCGTGGCAAGCATCTCTCCCGCCTCATCGGCCTTGAGCACCTCGCGACTCAACCCGACCCCGACCGTTTACGAATCGTGAACCCTGTGAACAACCAGTGGCCGGCGGCGCTCCGAAAGGCACAGAAGCCTTGGTCGAACGCACTTCGGGCAGATTGGGTGACCACGGCCGAGGCAGTCGAACAAGCAGGCGGTCAAGTTCTGCTGTCAGATGCACAAGCGCCCGGTCTCCACTCTCTCTGGCCGACTGCTGTCGTCGCGAGCGTCGATGTCGAAGGAGAGCAGGTCGTACTTCGACCCAATCCTTCGCCGTAGCTCAACCACCGTTCGTTGGGACGAGTCGTGAGCGGGCGGTGCCTTCGCTTTCGTCGATCAGGATTTGGGGATCGAGGTAGTGGTCGCCGAGCACCGCACCGAAGTGGATGTTGCGGCCGGCTTGGCCGATCGATTCGCCCTGGCGGATCGCGGCGCCTTCTCGGGCCCACACATCGGTCATGCCGGTGTAGGTCGTCTTCACGCCATCGGCGTGGAAGATCGACACCACGCCGTTGCCGGCGACCATGCCCGAGAACCACACGACCCCGTCTGCAGAGGCATAGACCCCGGCCCAGAGTGGGTTGCCGTACTCCAACCCTCTGTTGCCAGGCGCCCCGATGTGCGCGGGCGGACGGAAATGGTCAACGACCGGGCCGGAGGTCGGGGCTTCGTACTGGACGATCGAATAGCTGCGGCTTTCTTGCGAAGCGGCAGGTGAGGTCCCAAAGACTTGGGCGATAAGCAAACCCAGAGCGACGATCAGCGGTGGTTTCATCGGACTCGCTCAATTCGGACGCCCTGGCGCACGATCGCGCCGGCAGCAATCTGGCGTTCGATCTCAAGCGTGACGTCGATCGGCGAACGATCTGCAGTCGCCAGGATCCCGTCGACCGTGATCGGTTCCCAGCCGATCAATGCGAGCAGCCACGACTCGGACTCGCCCGTTGAGACAGCCTCTGGCGCCGCATCACCGATTGCAAGCTTGAGCTGATCGACCGCAGGAGCGAGGGCCTCGGCCAGTTCAGAGGTGCTGGCCAGCAGCTGGGCGCCTTCGACGATCAGCTTGTTGGTGCCGACTGAGGCGGGCGAGTTGATCGATCCGGGCACGGCGAAGACCGAACGGTCTCGGCGTACGGCTTCGTCGACGGTGTACATGGAGCCGCCGCGAGCGGGCGATTCGACAACGACGACAGCTGCCGACAGTGCAGCCACGAGTCGGTTTCGGGCGGGAAAGCGCCAGGGCCGAGCGGTGCTGCCAAGCGGCCATTCGCTGATCAGGCGTCCTCGATCGGCGACGGCGTGCCACAACCCCCGGTTGTTCGCCGGGTAGATCCGATCGAGCCCGCTGGCGACGACGCCGATACAGCATCCCGGGTCCGCCGACGAGGCACCGGCGTGAGCTGCAGCATCGATGCCATGTGCAAGCCCAGACACGACCAGGATCCCGCGGGCGGCGAGTTGGGCGCCGAGGTCGTAGGCGACGTCGTGCCCGTACCGAGTGCTGCGACGGGTGCCCACGATGGCGACCGCCACGCGTCCATCGAGCGGCGCCGGGCCCGAGGTGTAGAGCACGGCTGGCGGATCAGGGTCCTCGAACAGGAGCTCGGGATAGTGGTCGTCCCCGAACGGAAGCACAGCGATGTTCCGTGAACGGTGGGCATCGAGCAAGTTGACCGCGTCGATCGTCGACGCCCAGCGCTGCCAGGCCTCGCCATCCTGCGCTCGCCGACCAGACGGCAACATCCCTCGCCGGGCCCGATCCCAGACACTCACGGGCGGGCCGAGCGCCAAGAGCTCCCACAACCGCGACGGGCTGACACCGGGCAGGGCGCTGAGCGCAACTAATGCAGCGAGGTCTTCTTCGCTGTCGACGGAGATCGGCCGACGCTCAGCCACGGATCGGCTCACAGATGTCGAAGAGTGCGGGGCGGGCCCGCAGGGCGAGCGCTCCCGCGACGGATCGCTCGTCGATCTCGTCGATGCCGGCGAGATCAGCGATGGTTCGAGCGACGAGACGCACCCGGGTGAGTCCTCGGGCCGACAGACGTCCATCATCGAGCGCAGACCGAAGCAGCGCCATGCCCGCGTCATCGACGGCCGCGAACGTGTCGAGCGAGTCGGGGCTCAGCTCGGCGTTCGACCGCACGCCTCGAGCGAGCGCTCGCTGACGTGCGGCAAGCACCCGGGCTCGGACCGCAGCGCTGCTCTCCCCTACCTCGCCGTCGAGCAGCTGGCCCACCGTCGGACGTTCGACGTGCACTCGCAAGTCGATCCGATCGAGCAGCGGTCCCGACAGGCGACGCACGTACCGCTGGCGGGCTGCGTCGCTGCATCGGCACGGTTCGGCTGAGCCAAGCAGACCGCACGGGCACGGGTTCATCGCGGCGACGAGCCCGAAGCGGGCCGGAAACGTGACAGACCCATGCGCTCGACTGATCCGGATGTGGCCATCTTCGAGCGGTTGGCGCAATGCGTCGAGCGTGCGGGGTGAGAACTCGCCAAGCTCATCGATGAACAACACGCCGCCGTGCGCGCACGAGACTTCACCGGGCCGGAACCGCCCGCTGCCTCCGCCGATGAGCGAGGCCATCGACGCCGAGTGGTGCGGAGCGCGAAACGGCGGCACCGAGAGCAGTCGTCCGCTGGGCAACGGCAGCCCGGCGACGGAATGGACCCGGCTCGACACGAGCGCGGTCTCGGCATCGAGGTCGGGAAGGATCCCCGGCAGCCGTCGGGCAAGCATCGACTTGCCGGTGCCGGGCGGCCCGATCATCAACAGGTTGTGTCCGCCCGCCGCTGCGATCTCAAGCGCTTGACGGGCGAACGGGTGCCCTGCGACGTCAGCTAGGTCGGGTGCCGTCGCCGCGAGTTCCGGATCGGGCGGCTCCGGCATGTCGGGCCACGGTGCAAGCCCGCTCAGGCAGGCCACGACCTCGCCCAAGGACCGGCAGCCACGAACAACAGCCTCGCCAGCAAGTGCCGCTTCGTGCGCAGCTGCTGCGGCCACGACCACCGTTTGCTGGCCGACCGAGGCGACCAGCGACAGCGTGCCCGGAACGGGCCGCAGCGACCCGTCGAGGCCCAGCTCGGCGACGAAGCCGTAGTCGTCGAGCGGCGCGTGTTCGAGCTCGTCGCTTCCGGCAGCCAGAATCCCGAGGGCGATCGCCAGGTCGAGCCCGGCGCCCTCTTTGCGCACGCCCGACGGCGCCAGGTTGACGGTGATCCTCGCCGACGGCCACTTGAAGCCCGACGACAGGATCGCTGCCCGCACGCGATCGCGGGCTTCGCGACACGATGCGTCGGGCAGACCTACGACGTTGAACGCGGGCAGTCCATTGCCAACGTGCACTTCGACGACGACACGTTGGCCGTCGATTCCGCGCAGCGTCGCAGAGACAGATTGAGCAAGCACGACATCCCCTTGCTCTCGATGCCCAAGAACGGGCGGTTAGGGGGAAGCCGGCTCTGGCGAAGGAGCCGAACCTCAACCTAGCCCGGCGGTGTGACAGTGGCCAGAGGCAACTTCCAGCGAGCACTCCAGCCCCAGCTGCCCGCAACGCCACACGTCCGCTAACTTCTGCGGCCATGGCCGACGAGGATCTCTACGCCCGCGACTGGTACTACGGCAAGCCGCACGACGGCTTCGTCACGCTGACCAGCAGCCTCGAGCCAATCGCCGCCGACCTCGGCACTGACGAGACTCCAATCGACCGGTTCTTCGTCTGCAGTGGCAGCGACGCCCCTGCGATCCCAACCACCGACTGGTCGCTTCGCATCTGCGGCGACGCCGCCAGCAACGACATCACGCTGAGCTGGGACGACCTGATGGCACTTCCCCAGATCGAACAGACCGCATGGATCGAATGCGCCGGCAACGGGCGCAGCTTGTTCACCCTCGTCGACGGCCACGAGATCCCCGCCGAGAACGCCCACACCGGTTGGATGCTGTCCGGCATGGGCCTCGCCCGGTGGAAGGGACCGACGCTTCGCTCGGTGCTCGAGCTCGCCGGCTGGTCCGACGACGCCGCCTGGGTCTCGCCCGAGGGGCTCGACGTCGAGAACACCGAAGGCGAGCCGGCCCGCATGTGCCTGCCGCTCGACAAGGCCCTCGACCTGACCACGATCCTGGCCGTCGAGATGAACGGCGAGCCCCTCCCCCGGGCTCACGGTGCGCCGGTGCGGCTGATCGCGCCCGGATGGGTCGGCGCCTATTCGGTGAAGTGGCTCGGCGAGCTCACGATCTCATCGCAGTGGGTGCCGTCGTGGCGGGCGGACCACTACTACGTGCACCGGCTTCCGGACAGCACGATCACCGGGCACGTGACGACGCATCCGGTGAAGTCACAGCTCGCGCTTCCGTTCCCGGCCGAGCTCGGCGCGGGCTCACACCAGCTGCATGGCTACGCCCGGTCAGGCGACGGTGCAATCACCTCGGTCGAGTGGAAGCTCGACGACGGCGACTGGCACCCAACGCAACTCGACACTCCCGCCAGCCCGCTGGCGTGGACGGTCTTTCGCATCGACGTCGATCTCACCCCGGGCGAGCACACGATCAGCACCCGAGCCACCGACGCCACCGGAGCCGTGCAGCCCGACCATCAGCCGCTCCACCCGTACGGGGTGCTCTGGCAGTCGGTGATCCCGCACCCGGTCGTCATTAGCGGCTGACCTTCCACTCGATCGAGCCGACGATACAGCGGCCGATGATCTCGTCGTTCGGGTCGTCGTGCTGGACGATCATGCTGAGTGCGTTGCCCTGGAAGCCGTCGGTTTCGACGTCGGGGAAGTACACGCCGACGATGCTGCGACGCTCGGCGTCAGCGAGTTCTCGCACGACGGCGAAGTCGCCGACGAAGCCGCTGTAGTCGATCGTGTTGACCTCGGCGCCGACGAAATCGGCGACCGGCGACGAGTACCAGCCGTAGTCGTAGAGGACTTCGATGCCCGTGCCGTTGCCATCGCGCGACCAGATGCCGACTTCGCTGTCGATGCCTTGGGCGTCCTGATCGACGAAGTCGGTCGGCACCGAGAAGGAGAAGGCAGCGGCTTCGACCCGTTGGAAGTCCATGCCGGGGCAGTTCGTTACGGCGAGTTCGGCGCCGTGCCAGTCGCTGGTGGGGCCTTCTTCCTCTTCGAAGCCGGGGATCGGTCCAGCACCGTCGCCGATACCGCCATCGGGTTCGACGGGGATTGGACCTGCGGGAAGCTCGTCGCCGCCCATGTCATCGTCATCCATCGAGCCCTCGTCTGCTTCGTCATCGACGAGGCCCGAGGTGAAGGCACTGTCATCAGACGAAGGGCTGTCGTCAGCGCTATCTGTGGCGTCACCAGCGGTGTCGCCGCTCGAGTCGGCCGAGGTGACCTCGGCGCTGTCGTCGCCTCCATCACTTCCGCAGGACGCGGCGAGCAGGGCAAAGGCGAGGAGCAGAGAAAGAGATCGGAACAGCACTCGGGTCATGTCAAACCTCCAGGGGGACGTGCTTCGGTGAAGGTAAGACGTTCGAAGCCAGTCCGCTGGTTCCCGCCGCAGAAGATTTTTCAGCCAGCCGCTTCTTGCTTGCGCAGCGAGTCGTCGAAGAGCTCGTAAACAACGCCGTCGACGGCGGTCATCGTGAGCAGAATCACGGCGCCGCTCGGTCCGCCGCGGTGGCAGTCACGGATCCGTGGTGCGAGATCGGCCGGGCCGGATGCAAGTGCACTCGTCGGTACCCTCGCCCCCATGGGCTTCGATCCGAACCGCAAACACCAGCGGTCGACCTTCGACTACTTCTTCGTCGCCGGAGCCATCATCATCTGCGTTCTCCTGGTGCTCTGGGCGTTCCTCGGCTGAGCACCTCGGCGCACGCGAAAGCGGGTCGCCCGGAGACGCGTCGCTAGCACCGATCGGTTGATGTCGATTTCGCCACCGCCCACAATTGGATCGCTATGGGTCGCCGCGTGGTTCGGTCCAGCGGTCGGATTTGGCTCGGTTGCTTTCGGAGCAGAGCGGGTCGA
>CAZEMU010000081.1:0-18709 GCA_964513315.1 uncultured Acidimicrobiaceae bacterium
GGCTTCTCGTTCGAGTTCGGCCTGTCGTTCTTCCTCGGCCCACTCGAGTTCATGCTCGAGGGCGGCGCCGGCGTCTACGCCGACGGCATCGCACTCCGCCTGGCGGTCTCGGTCGAAGCCGACATTGCGGTCCTGTTCATCGCGGCCGCGGGTGAGATCGAACTCAACACAACGGGTCAAGAGCGAATAGGGGTTCAGGCCAACTCGTTCAAGCTCGCGCTCAATGGCGAGGTTTCACTACTTCGTGTCCTGAACTTCGAGGCCGGCTTCAGCATCGTGGTTGCCGACGGCGAATGGCGCTTCGACTTCAACGCCGGTATCGACTTCTTCGGCATCCTGACGATCGACGCCTTCGGCTGGATCGACAGCAGCGGCAACTTCGACGTCACCCTTGAAGGCGCCTTCAACCTCGGCGGCGGCGGATTCGGCGTCTTCGGTACCGCTCGCTTCAACGTCCGCAACGTCACCACACCAGGCGCAGATGGCAACCCGTACTACGAGTTCTCCCTCTCGATGAGCGCATCGCTGAGCGTCAAGGCATTCGGTATCACACTCGCTGGCGTCTCTATCGATGCGAGCTTCTCGGTTGCCGGTTCGGGCCGAGCCAAGATCGAGCTGCAGTTCACCGTGCGGGTGAAGATCCTGTTCGTCACGATCTCCAAGACAGCCAAGTTCGACATCGGCTACCTCGAGCTGCCTGAGCCGACGTACCACGCTTACACGGCCGCTGGCACGCCGTGGAGCCCAGGAAGCACAGGTCTGCGCCTCAACGTCGGCAACGACTCTGCGGCTCGAAATATCGGCGAGGACACCGACGACGAGGGTTACTACATCGAAGAGATCACCAAGGTCATCGATGGCGACGCCCGGACATTCACCAAGGTCGTCGGTTTCGGCCGCACAAACCTCTACGAAGATGTGAACGGTCAAATCACCGCCGACTTCGGCGACGGTAACGACAGCATCTACATCGATGAGAGCGTCACGAACACGGTCGTGGTCAATCTCGGCGACGGCGAAGACGTCGTCGTCTACTCCGGACAGGCCAAGGATTCGAGCTTCAGCGGCGGCGACGGCGCTGACTACCTCGAGTCGACCAGCCACACCACGCTCAACGGCGACGGCGGCGACGACACCCTCGTCCTGTCGACCTCTCAGGGCGGCAGGATCAACGGTGGCGGCGGCAACGACCTGATCATCGGTAGCGCCTTCGACGACGTCCTCAACGGCGACGACGGCGACGACGAGATCCGCACCGGCGGCGGCTTCGACCGCATCGACGGTGGCGGCGACGACGACACAATCATCATCAGCGGCGGCGCCGGCCAAGACAACATCACGCTCTGCGAGTCTGAGGCTTACGACGTCAACCCGGATAGCGAGTTGGCGGCACCGGACTTCCCAGGTTGCCGCACGGGCCTGACCCTGCCGAGCAATGCAACGACGGACAAGAACGTTCGGGTCGTGGTTAACGAGACCGGCAACGATGCCGGTGGCTTCACCGCTGGCAACGTTGAGACGATTGTGATCTTCACCGGCGATGGCGGCGACGTCGTCACGGTCGAGGATCTTCGAGATACACACCTCGAGAACTTGGACATCATCGTCGACGCCCGCGTCGACGAAGGCGTTGCCGGCGAGCAACAGGGGCGCCCAGTCTGGTTCGCCAACCAAACCGATGGTGCCGCTGACACCGTCAAGATCACCGGCGGCGGCACCCAAGACCGCTTCGAACTCAGCACACCAGACGCGGTCCCGAACCCCGACCCAGTCAATGCGCCGGACAACAACCAGACCGAACGCGGCTTGGTGATCGTGCATGACAGCCTCACCATTGAGGTCGCCGGTACGAACCGCACCGAGGGCGACAGCGTCGAGATCCGTGGCGACAACGACCCGACCGACGATGAGATCGACCCTGCGGACGGTGCCCTGATCGACAACCGCAACATCGATGACATCGTCGACAGCGGCGGCATCACCAAGGATCTTGCAGAGCTCGTGCTCCGTGGCGGTCGCGGCAACGACATCGTGATCGGTTCGAAGTTCAACGACGTCGTCGATGGCGGCACCGGCGACGACATCGTGAGCGGCGGCGAGGGCATCGACCAGTTCATCGATCCTTCGGGTAACGACACGCTCTACGAAGTCAGCACCGGCGACGTGTTGCTGACCGACGAGGTCTTCATCACCGGCGATATCGACGAAGGTCTCAGCGAGTTCGCTATCGATCCAGCGACTGGGTTGGCGTTCCACAAGAGCGAGCTCACCGATGCCGACTACTACGACCGCTGGCTGGGCGGCGCCATTGTTGAGACGCTCAACGGCGACTTCGAAAATGCAGTCCTCGGCGGCGGCACGGTAGCGAACGTCGTCGTCGTCGGCGACAAGGACGGGCGGGTCACCATCGGTGGCATCCAAGAGCTCGAGGTCGGCACCTGGACCGGCAACGTGCGAGTCGAAAATCCTGGCGATGGCGACCGTACGGTGATCACCACCGACGGTGCCGGTGGCCTACAGGCCGATGGCGTCACCACGATCCGCACCATCGAGATCGATGGCGTGACGGGCGAGATCAACCTGGCAACTGCTACTGCTGGCATCGTCGATGACGGCGCCGACGATGTCCTCGTGGTATTCGGAACCGACGGCGACGAGCGCTTCTACGTCACCGGCGACACCATCAACGTCGACAAGCGGTTCCTCGACGAGATCGAGAACGCAACCGCTCGTGGCGTGGCCGAAGACGCCGCAACCCGCACCGTCATTCACTACGAAGGCGCCGAGACCCTCCGTATCGACGCCGACCGCGGCATCGACCTCATCACGGTTGCCTCCACCCACTCCGGAACCTCGCTGTTCAACGGCGGCCGCGGCAACGACTGGGTTGCCGTTCGCTCGAATGCCGGCCCGACCTTCGTCAACAACCACAACGGTGACGACGAGGTCCACCTCGGCTCACACACCGGCCTCGACCTGAATGAAGCAGAGCCAGACAAGCTTGATGCCCAAGGCGTGGCGCTCGCCCGCTTCCCGGACCGAGGCGAAGACGCGGACCCGAGCAACGACAACGAACTCGAACTGCTGGTGTTCCTGGTGACGATCACCGGTGGCGACGGCGAGGACCGAGCGTTCGCTGATGATCAGGGTGACGACGACGACGGCGAAGGCGGCGAACTGACCTCGACGATGCTGACCGGCCTCGGCCTGGGTGCCGGCGTGGTCTACGACGACACGTTCGAGGCGTTCGACATTCGCCTGGGCCAGGGTGGCGGCAACGACACCGCCGCTGGCGCCTTCGTGATCACGTCAACCCACGAAGCAGAGACCAACGTCGACGCCCAGGACGGCGACGACGACATTCGTGTCAAGAGCATCACCGGCACGACCACGATCGATACCGGCGAAGGCTCCGACAGCGTGATCGTCAGCAGCCAAGCCGATGGTGACTTCTTCGGCGGCGAGCTCTCGACGATCCGAGGCGAGCTGATCATCTCGGGCAACAGCGACGGACCGAGCGGCGATGTGCTGCAGGTCTTCAATAGCGGCAACGAGATTCCGGGCACGGGCACGCTGACGGCCACCGAAATCACGGGTCTATCGATGCGCAAGGGCATCACCTACGACGATTTCGAACTGCTCAGCCTCTACCTGGGCAACAAGGACGACGAACTCTTCATCAACGGCACCCACGAGGCACGAACCATCGTGAACGGTGCTGGCGGCAACGATGTCTTCAACATCGAGGCAATCTCCGGCGACACAACCATCGAGGGCGACTCGACGACCACCGAAGGCGACGACACCTTCCGGGTGAACTTCGACCGCTTCGGCAACCCAACGAACCGCAACGGCGTCGTGGGCGAGCTCACCTTGCATGGCCGTGACGGCTCCGACAGCTACTTCGTCGGTCTCGCCGGCTCCGGCGGTGCGGTCATCAACGTCCTCGACGAAGGCGACCCGACAAAGGGCATCGATCAGCTGCGAGTCCTCGGTACCAACGATGGCGACTACTTCCTGATCCGTGCGAACCTCGATCGCACGCTCGGCATGATCGCAGCGATCCAAGTCGACGAGAACCGCGATCCGATCCCTGGCGGATCCATCGAGCGGGTCAACTACGACGCCCGAATCAACGGCGGTGTGATCGTCCAAGGCCGCGACGGCGACGACACCTTCGTCCTCGACGACAACCTCGCTTCCATGGTCATCAATGGCGATGCGGGCGACGACACCTTCCAGGTCGGCCAGGTCTTCGCCTCGCCACGCGACGGCACCAACCCGAACAACGGTCTCGCCTCGAGCGATTACTTCGAAACCACGCCGATCACCAAGGGCTACCTCAGCAACGGCATCAGCGCCTCGACCACGATTAACGGTGGCTTCGGCGATGATGACTTCACCGTCTACCGCAACAAGGCCGAGCTGTTCCTCTTCGGCGACGAAGACGACGACACCTTCACGGTCCGGGCATTCGTCAAGGTCAACCCAGACGATCCTGATGCACCGTTCACGAACATCAACGGTGGTCAGGGTGCTGACGCAATCGCCTTCACCGTCAACGCTCCTGTCCGCATCGACGGTGGCGACGGTTTCGACACGCTGACGGTGATCGGTACCGAGTTCGGCGATGACTTCGTCGTCACCAGCGACGGCGTCTTCGGCGCCGGTCTCTACATCACCTTCGGCGCCATCGAGAAGCTGACGGTTGACGCACTCCAGGGCAACGACACCTTCTTCATCGCGAGCACCAGCGACAAGGTCGCCGTCGAGATCGTCGGTGGTCTGGGCAGCGACACGTTCAACGTCGGCGGCGGCAACGATGGCAAGGCCATCACGGTCGTCAGCAACAGCCTGGGCGGCCACAGCGGTCTCGTCATCAACACCGTCGAGAGCGACGACGCCCGCTTCAACGACATCTTTGTGCCTGATATCTCCAGCAACGTCGTCGACAACGACGAAGCCGGCGTCTTGGTCGATGTCAGTGGCGGCAAGCTCATCGTGTTCGAAGAAAGCCAAGAGGACCCTGGCGGTCCAGCAGCGCTCGCGATCGCTGGTCTGATGCTCGTCAACTCCTACGACATCGTGCTGACTCGCTCGCCCGAAGAGACCGTGACCATCACCGCACTTCCTGTGCCGCTCAGCGAACGCCTTGAGGCCGCTGGCGCATTGGGCCTCGCTCTCGCCACGGAGAGGGACGGCTCTGATCAGAACGTCAAGGGCGTCAACCTCAGCTTCGACCGTACGAACTGGTTCATCCCGCAGACGGTCTACGTCTTCGCCGCAGCCGACGATGCACGTGAGGGCAGCCGCAACATCACGATCCAGCATCAGCTGACGCAGGGCACAAGCCCAAGCGATGGCGGTGCCTACGACGGGCTCTCGATTCTCGGCGTGGTCGTGAGCACGATCGACAACGACGTGGCCGAGGCCATCGTCATCGAAGAGGGTGACGAAACCACCGTTCGGGAACGTCCGAACGGCACCGTTCCTACCGATGACGACAAGGACACCTATCAGGTCCTGCTGACCAGGGCGCCAACCGGGCCAGTCACAATCGAGCTCGACATCGACGGCACCCCAATCGTCAACGCCGAGGGCGATGCAACGACGGTCAACTTCGACGTGGCCGACTGGTTCACTCCGCAGAAGGTCACCGTCACCGCAAAGCAGGACTTCGAAAAGGAAGGTCTGCACTACGACCGCATCGGCCACACCCTCGTTTCTGAGCTCGACGACTTCCTCGGTCTCAGCGTCAACGGACTCTTCGACGTCGCCGACGCCATCGAAGAGGCGATCAATAGCGACATCGACCGCAGCTTCGTCGCCGACTCGCCAAACGACGAGACCGTGGTCATCACGAACGAGCGACCATTCACGATCGACCCAAGTTCAACCTTCGGAACGGTCACCGTGACGAGCTCCGTTAAGGCGTTCAAGAGCGTCGAGTTCACCTTCACCTCGTTCGTCGCCGACGAGACGGTCCAGATCGTTCTCAACGGCCAGGCGTTCGAGGCCTCGGCCGCCACAATCGATGAGGTCATTACCGAACTCGCGACAGCAATCGGCAGCGCAACGACCTGGCTCGCCGATGGCGACCTGGTCACCGACACGATCACGATCAGCCGATTCGTTGACGAGTCCAAGGCCGGGATGGCTGACGAAGAACCGCTGGCGTTCAACGCCTCGCTCGCTGTGATCCAGGTCGGCGGCGGCGGTGCCGGCACCAGCACCTTCACGACCACCACGGCGGACTTCGATGCCGTCGGCGATGATCCACAGCAATACATCTCGGTCACGGTCACCCTTGCCGCCACCGGCGTAGAGACGCCGCTGCACGGCGACGAATGGCAACTCCTGCTCAACGACCAGGCCGCAATTGACCTCTCTGGCCTTGACGCCGCAGAACAAGATGCAGCGACCCGACTCGCGAACTTCGATGTCTCCGTGAGCGCCGCAAGCCACTACAAGGCCGTCGACCTCAGCGATGTTGCCGCCGGTCTCGCCGACTCGATCAACAACGACCCAACGCCAGGTCTCGAGGCATCGGCTGCAGGCCGCGAAGTCACCGTCAGCGACGACGTTGCCTTCGAAGTCAGCGTGAGCACACCAGAACGCACGAACAGTGCCGGCGACACGACGTTCGACGTGACCATCGACGCAACCGCCTCAGAGCGGGCGCTCACCGCAGTCACGATCACCCTCGACGCTGGCGTCGTGGGGGCCACCTACACGATCACCATCGACGACAACGTTCTCACCGAAGAGTTCGGCGCCGACGATGCGAGCCTCGACGCTGTCGCCGCTCGCTTCGCCGCTGCAATCGACGCCTTCGACAACTACAGCGCAAGCGCCGCCGGCGCCGATATCACCGTCACGAGCGTTGACGGCTTCGCCCTCGGCGAGGCCGATGACGATGGCATCACCGCCGACATCGCCGGGGCGTCGCGCAGCGCCACCCACTACACCACGGTCGTCTTCTTGCTGACCGGCGGATCGGTCATCGCCACCGGCGACATCTGGAACGCCATCGTTGGCGACCGCACCTTTGCATTCGAAGCCCAGGATCTGCTCGACGCAACCGCAATTGCGTCGGTTGACGTCGCCATCACCGACGACGATGCGCCCGGCGTCCACATCGTCCAGACCGGCGGATCGACCGACGTCGTCGAGTCCAGCACCAGCATCCTGTTGGGCAACGGTCTGGCGAACAGCGCTGTCGGCCGCACCTGGGTCGTCAAGATCGTCGGTACCGCCACCGTTTCATCGCCGAACGCCGACGTCGTGATTGGCACGAAGCGTGACGACAGCGGCACCATCCTTGAGACCACCGTCGGATTCGTCGACTCGACCGGCACCTTCCCAGCGGCCTTCGAGTGGACCCTCAAGGTCGGCGGAGCCGATTACACGGCGACGGCTGCCTCGGTGGAACTGCTCGCAGAGGACTTTGCTCGCCAGCTTGGCGGTGTGGCGACAGCCGAAGAACGAGTCTTCCTCGAAGGCGCCTTCGGTCTGCCGCTCATCGGCGAGATCGATGACCACGATTCGGCATTCGTCGCCCAGGACTTGGATCTGGCCAAGTGGAACAAGAACCGAGATGCCACCATCAAGGACTCGACCGGGACGCCACACATCACGGTTCTCGGCAGCACCGACGGTGACGAGAACGATTGGTACTCCTTCGAGCTGACCACGGCGAACTTCGATGGTGTTACCAAGATCGAAGTCACCTTCGACATCGACCACGGTTACGAGTCGGGCGACAGCGAATTCTGGGCAGGCGAACTCAACCTGTACATGAGCGAGACCGATGCGACCACCGGCGTCGAGCTCGAGCCGACCTACCTCGCCACCGGTGCTTGGTTCACTGCCGATGCGATTGATGCTGGAAGCGCGGCGCCGTTCTATGACCAGTTCCTGAGCTACGAGATCGATATCTCGACGCTCTCCGGCGGTACCCGCACGTTCTACATCGAAGTCAGCGACTACTTCGATGGCCTCTACATCCAGAACGAGGTCGACTACGCCCTCCATGTCTCGGTGCCGGAACACGTGGTTGACGGCTTCGTGTTCTCGCCCGAACCAGTGATCGAGGATGAGAACAACAACACCCTGTCAACGGCACAAGATCTCGACCCGTTCGATGGCACCAACCCGACGGGCGAGAACTTCTTCACCTTCTTCGACTCTGAGATCGAGAACCCGTTCACGCCATACGTGCGAGTGGTCGGCGAGGGCGAAGGCACCACGCTCACCGAGGGCGCCGATGGCACGCCAGGAACCTTCGACTACTACTCCTTTGCCATCACCGCAGGCATGCTCGACGATCGGTCCTACACCCCGACGACGCTCGACGCGGCACCTGGCACCTACTACAACTCAGTCCAGTTCACGCTCACGGGCACACCGGTCGCAGGCGAAAGCTGGCACCTGGGTCTGCGTTTCGCCGACCCGATCACCTACGTGGTTCAGGCGGGCGACACCCTTCGTGACATTGCGCTCCACTTCGCCGCCACCCTCGACGCCATGGACCGCTACACCGCAAGCGTCTCGGCTACCGGTGCAACACTCTTCATTAACGACGCAACGTCGACGGTTGAAGATGAGAAGGGCGGCTTCACGCTCGTCGGAGATACGCCGGCAGGCGATCCCGAAGCCGGCCTGACCCACGAGGTCAACGACGCTGGCTCGGTCACCCGCAGCGCCGAGGTCAAGGACATCTCTGATGCGCTCCTCAGCCTCAAGACGGCGACCATCGGGCTCGATGGAGCGACCGAGATTGGCGACTTCTGGACACTGACGGTCAATCCGAGCGGCGGCGCCGAAGTCAGCGCCACGGCAAGCGTCGACGACCTTGTCACGACCGCAACACTGGGTGGGGCTTCTGGCGTCGCCTCAATGCTGCGCACGATCGCACCAACTGGCCTCACGGTGACGGGTAGCGGCAGCAACATCATCCTCACCGCTGCCGGTGCCGCAAGCTTCACCGTCTCGCTGTCGATCACAGGCAACAAGCCCGAAGGGTTCGCATCCTTCGTCGTCGAGCCAGTTGCGGCGTCTGCCGGCAACGTGCGCTGGGACCAAGTCACCGTCGACTTCGCCGACGGCCGCCCGGGAGAGACGTTCACCCTGCACGTCGATGGCACCCCGTATACCGAGACGTCCAGCGGTGTTGCCAGCAAGTTCGCTGCCGACGCCGCCCTGACGGCCGACTGGAACGCTTCGGTCTCGAGCGGCAACCTGCAACTCGACAACACCGGTGCTGCCGGCGTGTCGCCGACGGTGACCGCATCGGTCACGGCGCCTTCGGGCTCCCGGAACGACGCTGCCGGAGCGGCCGTGCTCGTGACGCTCGCCGATCCAGGCAGCGTCAATGCGGCCGGCAACCAGTGGCGGATTGCCCTCGACGGCACCAACTTCAACGCCAACAACGCCGCCGACGTCGACGCTGCAGCTGCTGCGTTGCAGTCGGCAATCGACGCCGACGCGGACTACACGGCGGAACTCCAAGGCACCACGGCAATCCGCATCCTGCGTCTCGATGGGGCCGCATTCACTGCCACGGCCACGGTCGACCAGGACACGACGAATGCAGCGGCTCCGGTCAGCGGCGGCAGCTCCACGGCGATGACGGCTCGCACCATCACGCTCAGCGGCCCGGCCAACGCCGGCGACACCTGGAACCTCGACGTCACGTCGGGCGCTTCGACCATCACCGCAAGCTTCGTGGCCGGGACACTCACCGACATTGCTGCGGACTTCGCCAGCGACCTTTCTGGCGTCGACTACTGGGCCTTCGTTGACGGCGGCCTGCGGATCGTGCGCCTCGACGGCGCAGCATTCACGACGGCACTCGACGTCGAGCGCCAGAGCGGACTTGGTCCTGACGCAACCTTCAGCGGCACGCCGAGCATTACCTGGTCCCAGGTGATCACATTCGAGGCGAGCCCCAACCCGAGCAGCGCTGACATCTGGAGCGTTGACGTCGGCGCCGTCACCGACATCGAAGCTGCCGCAGCGGGCCAACGGGCGATCAGCCTGGCCGATCAGATCAACACCGAGGTCGGCGCAGCGGCGGTTGCAACTCGTAACGCCGATGGCACGATCACCGTGATCGGCCAAGGTGGCGCTCCGATCGATGTCGGCGATCTCAGCCAGCACCGAGCGACCGCCTACACCAACCGTCAAACCACACCGAACGGGCTGACCCACTACTTCTCGGCATCGATCGACCTCACCGACATCGAGAACCTGGACACCTACATCGATGTCCCGTTCGTGTTCGTCGTCGACGGCCTCGAGATCTCCATCGATCCGGTCAACGAGGGAACGCTGCCCGCCACCGAACGCAACGGTGCCAAGGTCGTCGACCAGATCTTCGCAGCGCTCGATAGTGCACTTGGCTCTCGTTACACGCTTGACCGAACTGCGGGTCTGATCACCATCACCGACCCTCAACGGGATGATCCATTTACCTTGAGCTTCGAAGGCGGCGGCGAAGTCACCGGCATCTTCGACATCGACAACAGCGAAAAGCTGACGTTGACCAGGACCGAGTTCGACACCTTCTACGATCTCGCAGACGGTCGCTATGAGCGGGTCGCGATTTCGTCGACCACGTTCACGGTGACCCCGACACTCAGCCTCTTCCAGGCCGGGTCAGCGACCGAGCTGACCCTGACGGACCTCGGCGTCGACGACCTGAGCCAGCCAGACTCGCCACTGAAGAGTTATGAGTTCACTACCGCCGGCACCTACGTGGTTCGAGTCGGCGCCATGATCGATGCCCAAGCACCGACTCGCCTGCCAAACCCATTCGCAGTCTTCGTCGGCTTCGCATTGAATCCTGCGTGGCTCGACTTCGAGCTCGCCCAGATCGCGCTCTCTGGGGCCGACCCGGATCCGTACGTTGGCGGTCTCGTCGATGGTCAGCTCTACGATCTGGTTGTCTCGCTGCCTCGCCACGAAACGAACGAGTCTGAACTCGACCTGGTCGGAAAGACGCTTACCTTCACGACGGGCGAGGCCAAGGGCGAAGACGCAACGATCGTCGCTTACCACGCAGAAACCCAGACCTACATCCTCGATACCTGTGGCCAGCCGTCGGGCTGTGACCTGATCACCGACGCATTCGCTGACGACAAGTTCGAGCTCACCTTCGATCCGTACCAAGAGCTCGATGGCTACGAAGACCACAGCCCGGTCAACGACACCTACGACGTATCGCTGACCGAGATCCCGAATGACCTCGTCACCGTTTCCATCACCCCAGAACGCACCGAAACCTTCGACTCCGACCTGGTGTTCGACGCCGACGTCGACTTCGGTGAGAAGTTCGAAGTCCAGGTAACGACGGCGACCCCACAGGCAGCGCTGACCTTCGCCGGAACGCCGATCGACGGCGAAACCTGGGTGGTTGTGCTCCGACCTGTGGACTCGACCGACGACAATCCGAAGCCGCAGGAGACCGTGGTCGTCTCGGCAACGGCGAACGACGCAGCGGTTGATAGCTGGGACTGGAAGATCGTCACCTTCGGTGTTGACGGTCAAGAGGTCAGCCGCACCGCAACGACGACCATGAACGCGCCGCTCACGGCCGAAGGTGCTGCGATGGTCTTCGCCGCTGCGATTGGTTCGCACGCCGACTACACAACGACACGAGACGGCGTAACTGTCGATACCCGTATCGCCTCGGTTGACGCTGATGCCTTCTTTGCCAGCAGCCATGTCGAAGCAGCGACACGCGGCAGCGTCATCTTCGATAGCTGCAACAGCGGTGAACTCGAGGACCGCCGCTGCAACGCACGCAAGATCGAGCAACCCTTCAAGGCCATCGCTGAGAACGAGCTGACCGAAGACAATGTGTTGACGCTCGAGTTGTCCGGCTTCGCCCGCCAAGGTGAAACCTGGAGCCTGACGCTCCCCGGCATCACCGTCTCCTACACCGTCGACTTCCGTGACGGGCTGGCGACGATCGCCGATGAGTGGAAGGCAGCCCTCGACGCCGCCAACGTCAACTTCGACGTACTCGTCGCTGGTGTCGTCATCGTCATCGCTCGCCCTGACGGTTCGGCATTCACCTCTTCGGCAAGCATCGAGACCAACTCTGGTGTTGCCAGCTACCACCTGACCACGTCGGCCGGCGAGGAACGTCCATTCCACGACGTGCCACATCAGGCCGTCACCGATTCCGCCGCCACCACCAAGACCTACAACTTCGGCGCTGGTGCCGCAGACTCGACCTACGGTTCGGTCGCCGTCCAGGCGTATCTCGAATTCGCCGCAGACCTAAGCGCACTCACGCCACAGAAGGTCGTTGTCATGGCGATCGATGATGACTTCATCGACGGCGGCGACGAGCTCGTGTTCCCAGCGCTCGAGGAGCGGGTCAACGCCATTCGTGGTCCGTTGTCGATCATCGGTGGCCTATCCGAAGAGGGCGAACGCTTCCTGAACGATCCATTCGGCCTGCCAGACGAGACCAACTTCCTGCTCGCCGAAGGCTTCGTGGGCGAAACCGACGACGTCGCACCGGGCACCGAAGGCTTCGATGTAGATGACGCCATCCTCGTCGATGTCCTCGCCGACCACGTCAACCTGACAACGGGCGAACGTCCTGGCTTCGATCCCCGGATGGACAACTTCGACTTCGTCGTCACGTTCCTCGATCCGGTCACGGGTGAACAGACCAAGCTCGACGTCGCCCGCCAAGGCGTTTCGTCCGACATCGTGTCGGTGCTCAGCCCGACCGATCCGTTCGACATCACCTCGTTCGCCGCACCGACCGGTGCCGTCGTGACCTTCCGGGGCACGCCCGTCAACGACACCGTCGAAACCACGTCCACGGCAACCTTTACGACGCCTGATGTCGAGTGGAGCCACGTTGCGATCGAGCTCACCGGCGAGGCACGAAGCGTCGATCCTGATGACACCGGAGCAGTGCCAGAACGCTGGACGATCACGCTCAACGATGGCACGGCCGTCAGCTATGGCATCGACGTCGAAGTCGGCGACGAGTCTGTTGCTCGGGTCGCCCTGAAGCTCGTGCAGGCGATCAACGCCGACAGCGATGGCAGCTACCTGGCCCGGGTCGCAATCGGCCTGCTCGGCGATGCCCGGGTCGTCGTCACACACCTCGATGAGACCAAGAGCTTCACCGCCACGGTGACGGTCACGGCCGCCAAGTCCGGCTCCGGAACCAACTTGCCGATCCGCGGCGACGCCACAATCTCGGGCACGCCAGTCCAAGCCGAGGTCGCCAACGCACAGTGGACTGCTGGCGGATGGTTCTTCGAAGCCCCGGCGGGCGGAGACGTCTCTGGCACCTGGAGCATCACGCTTGGAAGCGGTGCTTTGGCTCAGACGTTCGCAGTCGACAATGCGACAAGCATCGAAGACCTCACCGCCAAGCTTGCCGCACTCATCCGTGCCGATCGTGAAGAACTGAAGCCGTCGACATCGGGCACGACGGTGATCTTCGACGATCCATGGCCAGATGGCGCACCACCAGCTGGCATCGAGTACTCCATCACCCCGTTCAACCCGAACGAAGGTGTTGACGAAGCCGACCAGGTCGACACGCTCAACGTCTTCCACGGCAACAGCCCTGCCGACGACGTTGCGACGCTGACGACCGACCGCCTCACGGGCCTCGGCATGGGCGGCGATGCCGTCATCGGCGGACGCCGCGTCGCGGGTGGCATCGAGTTCAACGACCTCGAAGAGGTCTTCATCGAGCTTGGTTCCGGTGACAACCACTTCATCATCGAGTCAACCCACGAAGGTTCGACCACGGTGACCAGCGGCGCAGGTGCCGACGTCTTCGACGTCAACGAGATCCTCGGCCACACCGAGATCAACACCGGCGCCAACAGCGACATCGTCAACGTTGGCTCCGAGGTCAGCTACGTCGCCCCTGAGGTCGCCGCTGACTACAACGGCACTGAAGACCGGGCGCACCTTGTCAACACGATCGGGGCGCTGCTCACCATCGACGGTGGCGACGACGAAATCACCGGTACCGGCGCACTGGCCACGCTGACGCCAGTCACGGCGACGACCAGCACGTTGGCCGACACCAATGCTCACTTCCCTGTGCGCCTCGGCGATGTCACGATCGACCATGACCGCACCAAGATCGACGTACGCACCCAGGCTGACATTGGCGAACTCGTCAACGTCGTGGCGGATGGCGTCATCCGATTCACCGCCAACGACCGGTTCGGCGACTTCGACGTCTTCGTGTTCCAGTACGAACTCTGCGAACAAGAGAGCGCATCGTGCGCCGTCTACGTCGCCGTCGTCGACGAGGCAATGCTCGACGCCGATGGCGTCTACGAGATCGACGTCAACGCCATTGCCGATCGCACCGCTCACGTGGTCGATCTCGTTGGCGCCACGATCGAGATCACCGACGCCGCTGGAGAGACCCACGAGGGCGTGATCACTGCCAACGATGCGAACACGCTCACGTACCGGTTCACCGGCACGACAGCGGCCGACGTCGCGACCTACCGCATCTCTTCGCTACCCAAGCGCGGCGACGTCCTTACCGTCGACAACTCTGGCGACGAGGTCGACAACGTGGTCACGGTCACCCAGACCACGATCGACGGACTCGCTATGCCTTCGATCCCCGAAGTCCAGACGGTCTTCGTCAAGGCTGCGAGCGGCACCTACGTCCTCGTCGCCGAGGTGGACGGCGAACAGATCGAAATCCCGTTCGAATACGACCTGACGGCCGATGGCTTCGCCGAACGTCTGCGGGCCTACTACCAGTTCGAAGGCATCGAGGTCTCTTCACAGCGCTCGACCCGCGGGGTTACGTACCGGATCGAGTTCGTCCGATTCCAGGCAGGTCGCAACTTTGGCCAGCTGACCTGGGACGGCGACGATGCCGGCCTGCGTGCGAACCTCAACGACTCGGCCGAGGTCGAGACTGCGACCGAGCGCAATGGCCGCACCGAGCCCATCGCCGAGATCCAGACCATCACGACGACCGCACTCGGCGGCACGTTCCTGATCTCGGTCGAGGGCTTTGGCCGCAAGGACCTCAGTGCCGAGCATCGTGGCGGCGATGCGCCGTTCGGCATCGACCGAGAAGATGACAGCGCCACGATTCCGGTCGCCTTCGAGGCCACCGCAGACGAGCTTGCTGAGGCCCTCAACCAGCTCTTCGGCTTCACGGGCATCTCGGTTGTCGAAGTCCGTGACGACGACACCGGCATGGTCGAATGGACGATCACGTTCGGCGGCGCGGAGACCGGATTCGACATCCCGAGCATGCTCGTCAGACAAGACGCTGACTTCGGCAACGACGGAACAACCATCACCCCGACAGACGGCACCCCGGTCACGCTCGACATCGACGGCTTCGGCGAGATCGTTGTTGCCTTCGGTGATGACGCTGACGATGTCGCTGCTGCGCTCGATGCGCTGCTCGGACTCGAAGGCCTGATCGTCCGTCGGACCGAAGACGGCAACCGGGCGACCTTCACGGTCGACGCCAGCCAGGTCCAGAACCTGAACGGCACGATTGTCGAGCTCGAGGACCAAGGAATCTTCGCCCAAGGCGCTTCGACCGACTCGTTCACGGTGACGGCGGACGGATTCGGCACCGACAACCCAACGATCGACGCGACCGTTACCGCCGGTGACGCTGCCATTAACGTCACCCGTACGGCGACATCCGCTGAGGCCACGATTGACTTCGCCGCTACCGAGGCGACCATCACCGACGCCATCAACCAACTAATCGGCTCAGACACGGCGACGGTCACGCGCACCGAAGAGGCCGTCGGCGGCGTCACCATCGTCGCCGTCACGATCTCGGCTCCGGGCGTCTGGCGCAGCTACACCGTCGAAGGCTTCGGAACCGATAACGCTGACGTCGATACCACCGACGACGCGGCCAGCGGCATTGCTCGAACGGCCACGTTGGCGACCGTCGACGTTGCCTTCGGCACGAGTGCTGAGACGCTTCAAGCAGTGTTGCGTCAGCTGTTCGCTGAGCCAGCACTCACGGTCACCGCGATCGACCTCCCTGATGGCGACGCTGAGTACTCGATTGGTCTCGAGGGCACCGACATCGACGAGATCGACCTGAACGCCCTGATCGCCCTCGACAACTTCGTCTTGCTCACCGACACCGAAGAAGAAGCAGAAGCAAGCGGCACGACCGAGATCGACGGCAAGAAGCTCAACAACATTCAGACGATCACCGTCAATGCCGACAGCGGCTCCTTCAACATCGACCTCCTCGGTGACGGACAGGTCGTCACCGTGCCGTTCGACGCAACTGCCGAGGAACTGGCCGAGCTGCTCGGCGTCGTGGCCAACCCGAACAACGACGACGACAGCCGCCCGTTCACAAACAACCTGTCGGTGCGCAAGCACGGCAACGTCTTCCACCTGATCTTCCAGGGTGAACTGCGCCATCACCTCATCGATCCAGCAGACATCGACACCAGCGGTCTTGGCGCCGGCGCGACGATCGATCTCGCCGATCGCAACTCGGGCATCAACTACTACGGCTTCGATGTCCTGAACCTGGACCTGGGCGAGGGTGACGACGTCGCCAACATCCAGGGAACTTCGGCGACCACGAACCTGCGCTTGCGTGAAGGCGACGATCGCATCTACGTCAGCGACGAGGCTGCACTCGACCAGGACACGACGACCGACTTCCTGACCGGCACCGTCGACGACATCGACGGTGGCCTCAACATCCGAGGTGGCTCTGGCCGCCAGACGCTCATGATCAGCGACGAAGCCGCCCTCGATGGCGACGACGTGCTGATGACCGACACGACCGGCGATGCAACCCGCACGATCGTGCGCACCGACACCACGGTGACGGTCACGGAGAACGACCCGACGGGTGCTGGCTTCGACGGTTCGGCTGCGTCCCTCGATCCCGCCGTGCCAGGTTCGACCGACGTCCGAGCCCTGCCGAACACCGACACCGAGATCTACATCGTCGGTCTTGCCGAAGGCACGATCACCTTCAGCGCTGATCTGCCCGAGGACGGCAAAGGCCCCGAGGGCGCAGGCGACTACGTCGGCGGCGTCACCGTCTGGACCGGCTTCGGCGACGACCTGCTCGAGATCGACGGCACGCACAAGCGCACCGGCGGCATCTACAACGGCCTGCGGACGATCACGACCGTGAACACTGGTCTCGGTAACGACGGCACCGAAGCCGACCCGATCATCGTGGACCTCGATACCGAGGCCGACGAAGACTCCGACGCTCCAGGCGATGTCGGCGACGGCTTCTTCGTCATCAACACGCAGGGCCCATACGACCACCAGCTCGACGTTGGCAATCACGCATCAGCCATCGACATCTTCGAAGGCGATCACGACACCGCTGCCGACACGGTCACCGTGACCGTCAACGGCGTTGAACTTGACCCTGCCGTTGTCTTCGTGAACTTCGACGGCGACTACGTGCTCATCAGCGACGGCGCCGCCATCGCCGACGGAGACGTGGTCGTGGTGACGGTCACCGATGCTGCGGGCATCTCCGAGACCGCAACCTTCAATGGCCCACAGGACGTGTTCGACGATGACGATGTCGTCGATGGCTCAGGTTCCACGATTCCGCTGATCGCCTTCGGCGGCCAGGGTGACGACGACATCGCTGGCGGCACTGCCGAGAACATCATCTTCGGCGACCGCGGCGAAATCCTCTACCACACGGTTCCGCCAGGCGGCGACGCTGCTGACGGCACCATCGAGCTACTCGACGACCTCTTCGCTGGCGACGCCGACACGGCAGCCGACACGGTGCAGGTCTTCATCGACGGCGAACTGGTCGACGTCGACGCCGACGACGTCGAAGTCATCTTCAACCCCGATGCGCTGCTGCCAGACCAGCGCAGCAACGACAGCATCAACCTCCTCGATACCGAGACGCTCGCTGGTGCGACCGAGATCACGGTCGTCGTGACCGACGCCGACGGCAACATGCGCATCGAGAGCTTCGTTGGCCCGCAGGCCATCGGCGCTGACGCTGACTCCGAGGACGGCGAGCTCGAACTCGACACCGACGTGACCGAAGACAGCGGTGCGCTCGTCGAGGTCGTGCAGGTCTTCCTCGACGGCGTCGAGATCGACAATGGCGACGAAGCCGAGACCGACGACGACACCTTCACGGTGGACGCTGCCGGCGACACCGTCGAATTCACCGACAACGTGGATCTGTCCGGCGTCGGCGAAATCACCGTGGTCATCACCAAGACTGACGGCACGACGGTGACCGAGACGTTCGTCGGCCCGGCTGCAACCCTTGAGGCGCTGGCCACAACGGTCATCGGCAACGGTGGTCCGGGCGATCGCACCCGTGGCTTCGCCATCGATCCAACCACTGCCTACAGCGAAGACGTCGCCATCGGCGGCTCGGATACGCTCAGCGGTACCGATATGGCCAACGGCGAAGGCGCCGACGACCTGCTCATCGGTGGTGCCGGTGGCACTGATGCCGACCCAGACGTGCTCGACGCTGGTAACGGCGAGAACATCGTCGTTGGTGACAACGCCCGAATCATGTTCGAAGACGGACTCGTCACGAACCTCGTCTCGCTGGCCCCGACCGTCGGCGGCGCCGATGAGATCATCACGGGCAAGGACGACGACATCTTCATCGCAGGTACCGGCGATGACACGGTCGACGCTGGCGCCGGTCGTGACATCGGCCTTGGCGACA
>CAZEMU010000082.1:0-18554 GCA_964513315.1 uncultured Acidimicrobiaceae bacterium
CGTCGGTGATCGAGATGCCATCAGCAGCCGTGTCCAGCTCGCCCTGAGCGACCTGGTCGATGACGTCTGGCCAGCCGGCGGGGACGAACTCTGGGGTGCAGTTCAGGAGGCGGCAGATTTCGTTCCACGCGTCGTAGTCCCAGCCGGCGCCTTCGTCGCCACCGATGGGGATGTAGTTGAACGGCAGGTACGCGTTCTCGACACCAACAGTGACGACGCGACCTTCGAGGTCGGCGAGATCGGACATGGCTTCTTCGTCATCCATAGCATCGCCAGGAAGGACAACGTCGGCGATGTCGTCGTAGGTGACGGTGAATTCGGTGCCGAAGAACTTGGCGCCGATTTCGTCGAGGAAGCCGCTGGCCTTCATCTCGTCGAGTGCTGCGTTGACTGGCTCAACCAGGTCGGAGCCCTGGGGGTAGATGAAGCCGAGTGGGTCGGACTGGAGACCGTCGTCGATGGTCTTGACCTGGTCAGCGTTTTCGCCGATGTAGCCGAGGCCGGCGGCGTCGTCGATGATGACGGCGTCGACGTCACCCGCGATGAGCGCCTGGATGGCGAGACCGAACTGGTCGAAGGCCTGGATGCGGTCGGTGCCGCCGAGGAGTTCTTCGGCGAGTTCGAAGTTGGTGGTACCAACCTGGGTCGCAACGATTGCGTCGCCGTTGACGATGTCGTCAGCGCTGGCGTAGCGGTCGTCGTCGAGGCCAACGATGAACTTCTGCTGGACCGTCATGTACGGATCCGAGAAGTCAACGATCTCTTTGCGCTCGTCGGTGATCGAGATGCCATCAGCAGCCGTGTCCAGCTCGCCCTGAGCGACCTGATCGATCACGTCTGGCCAGCCAGCGGCGACGAACTCAGCGTTGCAGTTCAGCAGACGGCAGATTTCGTTCCACGCGTCGTAGTCCCAGCCTTCACCGGCATCGCCACCAACGGGGATGAAGTTGAACGGCAGGTACGCGTTCTCGACACCAACGGTCACAACGCGACCTTCGAGGTCAGGAAGGTCCGACATTGCGCCGTCATCGTCCATGGCGTCATCGTCCATGGCGTCATCGTCATCCATGGCATCGTCGCCGGCGTCGGTCGACTCGGCCGAGTCTGCCGTTTCGGTTGCGGCGTCATCGTCGCTGCCGCCACAGGCCGAAGCGACCAAGGCGAAAGCGAACAGGAGCGCTAGCAGGCGCAGCACTCGCGGGTGAACAGTAGTCATTGGGGGAACCCTCCTGATGCGACCTTTGGGGGTGGCCGCAACCCGCGAGGTTATCGGCCTGACCTCAACCTTCAGTCGCGGTAAACGTGCACGGGATCGCCGATCTCAACCGTGCCGCCGCCGAGCACGCGCACGACAGAACCGCCGCGCCGACGTAACGCAGTGCGCGCTCCTGGGGCGATCCAATCGTCGAGCAGCTTGCACGGTGCCGCGATCCGGACGACTTCGAGTTCGACCTCGCCGATGCGCAGCCGGTCACCGGGCCGGTTCGGGATCACCACATCGTTGGTCGTGATATTGCGCCGTGTTGCCGACGGAAGCACCGGCACGCCCAGGTCCTCGCCGGCAGCTTCTAGGTCTTCGATTGCCTGCACCGTGATGTGGCGATGACGGCTGTTGCGATACCTATCTCCGGCGATCCCATGACCGGTCTCGATCTCGGCTCGGTCGATCGGCCGCATGTCGATGCCTCGAGCGGGCGAGATATGCAGCGCGATGACCTGCCCGTGTACTTCGGCGTTCACGTTGGCCACCAATCGTCGACTTGCACCCGGCCGCCCCGCCCGGACCGTTCGTGCAGGCGCAGCGCGAGCTTGCGAAACGGGCTGTCGGCGAGCCGTAGCCAGGCGCGGTTGTGACGCTGCGTGTAGTCACGGGTGAACGGACACACTCGTACACACACTGAGCAGTCGCTATTGATCTTGGACCAGTAGCTGAAGCACTTCTCGCCGTCGATCGTCCACTTCCGGATTCCGGTGATGTTCGATTCGTTGAAGCGTTCGGTGGTCGGCGCGCCGTTCGGGATGGCCTTGCTCGGGCAGCCACGAGAGCACGCGTCGCAGATCTCGCACATCTCTTGTACGCCGAAGCGGATCGGACGGTCGTGGGCCAGCGGAAGGTCCGTGAAGATCCGCCCGAAGCGCACACTCGTGCCGAACTCTGGGGTGATGACGAGCCCGTGCTTGCCGTACTCCCCCAGTCCCGCCTTGATCGCATATGGGATCGCAAGCGCCGTGTCGTTCATCGATGGGATCGCGATGTAGCCGAGATTGCGGATGAACTGCGCGAGCGCCAAGAGGACGACTGCGTCTTGGGAGTACCCCATGCCCGTCGCTGCTCCCGAGAGCGCCGATGGTGCCGTGTCGATCAGGCGCTCGTCCATGGCCTGGCCGATGACGATCACATTGCTGACCTCGGTCGGCAGCGGGTTCGGCTTCTCGCCACCAGTCGCCGCCGAAAAGCGGTGGGTGTAGGTCCAGCGTTCGTCGTAGGTCGTGATCCCGGACAGGTCCGCTCCCATCGACTCTGCTGCGTGCTTGATCATGGTCGCGGCTTGAGCGGCGGTCCCGCAGTCGAGGCGTTCCTCTGCGCCATCGCGGAGCATCGACAGCGGGTCGAGGAAGCCGTCGCGCCGATCGTCGTCCTCGTACATCTCCGCGAACACGTCGGCGACATGCCACGTGGCGTTGCGGAACGCGTAATCAAGCTGGCGATAGCCCTTGGCGGCACGCCAATCAGCGAGCGGTCGCCGGTACGTGCTGTAGAACCGATCGGCCGCCTCGTCGCGCAGCGCATCGTCGCGCCGGCTGCGACTAAACACGTCATCGCGCTGGCTGAATCGCTCGAACGCGGGCGTGATGTCGAACCCGGCGTCGTCATCGGAAGAACCGGTAGCGACTCGCACTCGCCGGCGGGTCCGGTCGCGAAGTCCTGCGTCGAGGCGTCGGACACTCATCGAGCTAGTGAGCCATCGCAACGCCGAGGATGAAGGCCGCCAGAGCGCCAGCAAACCCGAGACCGCCCGTGATGCCTCGGATTGCGGCCTTGTCGGTTGTTTGATGAATCGCAGCAGCGAACCCCGTGACAACGACGGCAAGCATCTTGAGCCCAAACACCGCGTTGTAGCCCGTACTGACGTCGCTCAGATCGACCGCAAGGATGTTCCAGATACCGGTCGCGACGAGCAGCCCGAATGCCGGCCACGCCACTCGGCCGTACGCAGCGGCGATCGTCTTCGGCGCGTCGCCTCCGAGCTTGCGTAGCGCGGGAAGCAGCCCAAGCATCACGATCTGGCCGCCAAGCCAAACCGTCACGCCGATGAGGTGAAGCACGGTGCGGAGCTGATCGGCTCCGAAGCTGATATCAGTCACGAGCCCAGTCAATCAGTTGAACGCAAGTCGCCGGTGGTTCTGGGCGCATCAGGCCGATCCCACTAGCGTCGAAGCCGTCAAGATTCGCATCGGCTATGGCCTTGGCACCGCGAGCACCACCACCGACCGCGTGCGGTTCGGCGCACTGGTGGACAACCTCGAGACGTTGGGCTTCGACTCGTTGTGGCTGTCTGAGCGAGTCAACGGACCGGCGCTCGATCCCGTCGTTGGCATGACCTTTGCGACTGCCCGCACCACCCGCCTCAAGGTCGGTGCCAGCGTGATGGTGCTTCCTGGCCGTAACCCGGTTCTGTTGGCCAAGACGATGGCAAGTCTCGATCAGCTTTCCAACGGGCGCCTGCTCCCGGCCTTCGGTCTCGGTGTTGCGAATGCAGCCGAGCATCAGGCGTTCGGTGTCGATCGCAAAGAACGGGCAGCCTCTTCTGCGACGCCTCTGGACCGAAGACGCAGTCACGCACCATGGCGAGCGCTTCCACGTCGACGATGCGCGGGTGAACCCCAAGCCAGTCCAAGAGCCGCTCGAAGTCTGGATGGGTGGCGCAGCACCGTTAGAACTTCGCCGAGTCGGTCGCTACAGCGATGCTTGGTTGCCGAGCTTCTGCACCGTCGACGACGTCCGTGAAGGCATCGACGTCGTCCAAGGGCATGCCGCCGAGGTCGGGCGAGGGATTGACTCTCGCCGAACGTCTGGTTGCGTTCACCGAGGTCGGTGCATCGAAGTTCGTTGTCGTACCAGCGAACGAGCCTGAGGACTGGAGTGCCGAGCTGCACGACATCGCCGAACGGGTGCTTCCGCTCGAGAACTAGCTGTCAGATGCTCAGAAGCGTCCGTACCCCGAGGGCGATGACGACAATCGCTCCAACGGCTTCGATGACGTAGCCAATCGAAATGCGTTCTCGCAGCCGGTCCGCAAGCCACGCGCCACCTGCGGACACCGTGAGGTCAGACGGGATCGCGGTCAGCGGTACAAGCACGCCCAAGATCAGCATCTGGGTCGTCACGGAAGCTCGGTCAGGGTCAACGAAACCTGGCAAGAACGCCAGGAAGAACAAGATGGTCTTTGGGTTCAGCAACTCGACGGTGAACCCTTGGCGCAGGATCGTTGTGAACGGCAGGTTGTCGACGTCGGTGACGTCGCCGAGGCTGGCGGACCGCGCCGAGATCAGCATGCGCACACCGAGGTACAGCAGGTAGAGGCCGCCCAGCAGCTTGATTGCCTGGAACAGCGTCGGTCGGTCCGACAGCAACCAGCCCGACGCAAGGGCCGTGATCACGGCGAGCGCGGCACCGCCGAGTGCGAGCCCAAGCGCCGATGCGAAGCCGGCCGCGCGCCCCTGGCTGATGGCGCGTGAAACAACGTAGAGCATCGAGGGTCCGGGGCTCAGGCTGAAGAGAAACCCGCTCCCGGCCACCAACAACATGGCGCTAAGGGTGGGCACTACTCCAGCGGCTGCAGTCGCATCGGCAGATCGTCGAGCTCGAGAAGGTCGTCAGGCGCCGACGATGCGGCGCTCACGCGGCTCCAGGCCCGGTCCTCGAATACGGACTGGCGGCCTCGGGAGGTCAGGTCGATCACGAACGCGTCGTCGACATCACGCAGATACGGGAAGTCGCGGCGCAGCTGGGTCAACAGATGGTTGCCGAAGCACACCGTTTCGCCAGTGTCGTCAACCGCACTGCGCACGAGCGCAGAGTAGTCGGCTCCCGCGAAGTACGGGATCGATATACGCCCGGCGTCAACCGTTGGGCGGGCCCGGTGAAGCACGGACTGGTAGCGACCGCCGCTGAATACCGTCAACATGTCGCCCACAAGCAAGGTCGCAACGCCATGGTGCGCGACGTCGATCCAGTTACCGTCTGCGTCGAGCACCTGGGTGCCTGGGGCATCCTGGAACAGGATCGTGAAGAACTCGTAGTCCGTGTGCGCACCCATAGCGGCGCGATCCTCACCGTCATCTGGTTGATCGACATCGAAGTAGCGAATCATGCGCAGCTGCGATACCGGTTCGGTCCGTAACGCCCGCAGTCGAGAGGCGTCGACGCCTAGATCGGCGCAGATCGCGTCGCCGATGCACTCACTCAGCTCGGTGAGGAAGGCGAACATCTCCTCGGCGTCCGCTTGCATGGCTGCACCATTCGGGCCGGCCGGCCAGCGGTTCCTCCCTCGTAGCGCATGTTCTACGCGGTCATCGACCTGTGCAGTACGCCCGAGATCGAACGCCTCGTAGCAGCGCGGGCCCTCGTCGTCATAGTCGCCGGCTTGATCGGGCGAGACCCAACCCCGGTGTCCCAGGCTCAAGGCAATGTCCAGTTCTTGCTTACGCGTTTCTGGTTCATCGAAAAACCAGTTCGCATGCTCGGTAAGGCGCCCATACGCCGCAACCGTCGCCCGGTCGAGCGGAATTGTTGCCCAACCGTGCTCACGAAGATCCTGCAATACGTCCTCACACGTCATAGCGCGCGCAAGAACCCCACGTTCTATACCCCCCGGCATCCCATGATGGTAGCAACAGTCCAATGCTGTTTGTCAATGGCCGATACCCCAAATGACCTGGAGCGGGCCATTTTGCCCATTTGTTGAGACGTATTCTCTTTGACCCATAAAGACTCCCAGTCCTCTGCCGACAAGCAATAGATGCCGGGGAAGCAACGACGCCAGGAAAAAGGCCGTGCCGAGTCGCACGCCGCGCTCCTGCACGGATTGCCGCTGGCACTCATTGGCGTCTCAGGACTCGATGATGTGCTCCGGCTCACCGCTCGCTACGTCATGGACGCGCTCGAGTATCAGGACTGCGTCATCTACCTACGCACCGCCGACGGTCGCTTCGAACAACGGGCCGCGTGGGGTCCCAAGAGTCCTGATGGGATCGAGATCATCAATGCCCTCTACCTCGAAAACGGCGAAGGCATCGTCGGCTGGGCTGCACTGACCCAGGAGACGCAGCTCGTACGTGACACCACCGCTGACGACCGCTACGTGCCCGACGTCGGAACACGCGGTTCCGAGCTTGCCGTGCCGATTGTCTATGCCGGCGAGACGCTCGGCGTCATTGACTCCGAGCACGGGGACAAGGACTTCTACAGCAGTGGCGATGCAGAAGTCGTCTCGGCGATCGCAGCGATCGTTGCCGGCATGATCCGGTCCACGATGAGCACCGAGGCACTCAACCGGACCATCAGCGAACTGCACCAAGCGCAGCTCGAGCTGGAGCTGGCCTCCGAGACGGACCTCCTCACAGGCGTCGGCAACCGACGCCGACTCGAAGGTGTGTTCGACGAAGCGTCCGCACGAGGCGAACGATTCGGCGTCGCGGTCGTTGATATCGACGGCCTCAAGCGTGTGAACGACCACCACGGCAACGACCAAGGCGACATTCTGCTCCGCTCCGTGGCCGACACGTTGGCCCGCCACTGCTCGACCGAAGGACTCACGCTCGCTCGATGTGAGAGCGACGAGTTCGTCATCATCGCCTCTCCCCTGCCCAAGGGTTTCGCCGTCCGGATTGCCGCAGCGCTCGAAGACGTTCGATTACTACGGGTGCCCAGCGTCGACGCCGGCATGGAGACGACCGCCAGCGCAGGTGTCGCCTACGGCATGGACTTGTCTGCCTGGACCGACGCCAACGACGCCCTCACCCTCGCCAAGCACAGTGGCGGCGACAACCTCTGGATTTTCCGCCCCGATGACCCGGGCATCATCCGGCTCCGCAGCGATCGAGCCTGGGCCAAGCACATCGAACGAGCCGTACGCGAGAACACGCTGCGCCTCGCCGCTCAAGCCGTGTCGACAGCCGCAACCAACGAGACCGTCTTCTACGAGGTTCTCCTGCGTTGGCAAGAGCACGACGGCAGCTGGGGTCCCCCGACCGAGCTGCTCGCGGCCGCCGAACGTCTTGGACTCGAACAAGTCATCGACCGCTGGGTCACCCGCAACGTGATCTCGGCGCTGCAAACGAGCGAGCCAGAGCTGCACTTGGCGATGAACTGGTCCGTTGGCAGCATCACGTCTGCCTCGATGGTCCGCATGCTGATCGACAGTCTGAGCGAGAGCGATGTTGATCCAGCGCGACTCATTGTCGAGGTCACCGAGCACGGTTGCATCGAGTCACCGCAGGCATTCCGAGAGGCCGTCGACCACTTGCGTGACGCCGGGGTCCGCGTCGCCCTCGACGATCTGGGCAGTGGCTGGAGTTCGCTGCGCACGTTGCAGAGCACGCCGGTGGACTTCATCAAGCTCGATGGCCAGTGGGTCTGCGGCGCACGTCGCGACGAGCTGGCGCTCATCGCTATCCGTTCGATGATCGAATGCGCCATGGCCCTCGACACACTCGTGATCGCCGAGTGGGTCGAAGACGAACCGACTCGCGAGCTCGTTACGGGGCTTGGCGTCAACTTCTTGCAGGGCTGGTTGGTGCACCGTCCCCAGCCTCTTGACGAACTCCTTCGGCCAGAGACTGCGTCACTCCCCGAGTTCGTTCGCTCGCTGTAGCGGGCATACACCGAACGTCAGGTCGCTTCTCGGGGTTCTCCCCGATGGACACTGATCCAATGCGCGCCCACAATGGCGTCGGGTTCGCTCGTGCGGCGCGTTCACACTTGTGGTTGCGTACCGTGGAACGGGCACCTCATCACCTCGCCCATCCCGGCAGGACCCGAGCAAAGGCAGATACATGACAGAGGCAACTATGGTCGAAGGCGCAGTGATCGCGTCGGCCCGCAACGTCAGCAAGATCTACGGCTCTGGCGAGACCGAAGTGCGGGCACTGAACGGCCTCAACGCGGACTTCCGGCGTGGGCAGTTCACCGCCGTCATGGGCCCATCCGGCTCCGGCAAGTCGACGCTCATGCACGTCATGGCGGGCCTCGACCGGGCAACCAGCGGCGAGGTCATCATTGGCGACACGCTCCTGAGCACCCTCAACGAGAAGCAGCTCACCCTGCTGCGCCGCGATCGGATCGGTTTCGTGTTCCAGGCGTACAACCTCGTGCCGACCCTTTCGGCCGAAGAGAACATGGTGCTGCCGCTGCAACTCGCTGGCCGCAAGCGCGACCAGGCCTGGTTCGACCAGGTGGTCACCGCCGTCGGCCTCGGGGATCGACTCACGCACCGACCGAATGAGCTCTCCGGTGGCCAGCAACAACGTGTCGCCGTCGCCCGTGCACTCGTCGGCCAGCCCGACATCATCTTCGCCGACGAACCGACCGGAAACCTCGACAGTCGAACCGGCCACGAGATTCTCGACTTCCTGCAAACCGCAGTTCGTCAGCTCGACCAGACGATCGTGATGGTCACCCACGACCCCATGTCGGCCAGCTACACGGACCGAGCGATCTTCTTGACCGATGGCGAAATCACCTCAGAGATGAGCTCGCCGAACGCTGACGAGATCTACAACCACATGCGCTCGCTCGGCGCCTGAGGTCGCATCGATGATTCTCAAGCTTGTCGGCCGCAACATTGCGGCCACCAAGGGACGCCTGTTCCTGATGCTCCTCTCGATCGTGCTCGGCGTCTCGTTCGTCAGCGGGTCGTTTTTGGTCGCGGACAGCCTGCGCAGCATCTTTAGTCAGATCACTGAAACTGCGTTCGCAGGCGTTGATGCCCAAGTACGCGGTATCGAAGACGAACTGTCGACCAGTTTCGAGCCACTGCGTTTCCCCGGCGACGTCGTCGATCAGGTTGCCAGCCTGCCCGAGATCGAGTTGGCCGAACCCAGCCTGACCGCAGTCTTCCAGGTGTTCACCGTCGCCGAAGACGGATCGAACAACCGACCCCAAGGTCCGCCCGTGTTCGCGGGAAGCTGGGCCGGACCGTCCGAGCTCTCGTCGTTCAGTCTTCGCGAAGGCTCAGCGCCGACCGGTGCCGAGATCGCTATCGACAGCACCCAAGCGGAGATCCACGAGCTCGCCGTCGGCGACACCGTCCCCGTGTCCGGACCGGGTCTCGACGACTTCTTGTCCGTAACCGTGTCCGGCATCGTCACGTTCGGTGAGACCGACGCGCTCGGTGGCGCCTACTTCAACCTGTTCGACCTGCCCACGATGCAACAGCTCATGGGCGCCGAAGGCTTGATCGACGGGATCTTGCTCAACGGCGAAGACTCGCTCAGCAACGCTCAGCTCTTGAGTGCTGTTGAAGCGGCGATCAGCGACCAGCCCGATCTCGAAGTCGTGGCAGGAACGACGCTTGCCGCTGAGCAAAGTGGCGACTTCAACGAGATCATCGACATTCTCGGCTACGTGTTGTTGGGCTTTGCGCTCGTCGTGCTGTTCGTGTCGATCTTCATCATCTACAACACGTTCGCCATCCTGATCAGCCAGCGGATACGCCAGTTCGGCCTGCTTCGCAGCATCGGCACCACGGGCGGCCAGCTGACCCGCATGGTGCTCATCGAGGCACTCGTGGTGGGCATCATCGCCTCGGTCGTTGGCCTCTTCGGCGGCATCGGCATTGCCGAACTCCTGAAGCAGCTGTTCGCAGCTGGCGGCGGGGAGTTCCCCGATGGACCGCTCATCTTCAAGCTGCGCACGATCCTGATCGTGTTCGGGTTGGGCATCGGCGTCACCGTCGGTTCCGCGTTGCTGCCTGCGTTCGCGAGCCAGCGGATTCCGGCGCTCGCAGCGTTGCGCGACGGCGCTGCCGCCCGCGAAAGCTCCCGCTCGCGACGCATCCTCATCGGTGGCCTCGTGACTGCCGCTGGCGTTGCACTGCTCTTGCTCGGCCTGTTCGGCACCATCGACACGACCCCACGCCTTGCTGCACTCGGCTTCGGCGCAATCCTGCTATTCATCGGTGTCGCCGCACTCAGCGTGCTGTTCGCTTCGCTCGTCACTCGAGCGATCGGCAAGCCGATCGAGGCCGTCACCGGTCTGACCGGGCGCCTCGGCCGAGACAACGCCAGCCGCAATCCACAGCGCACTGCTGCGACCGCAACAGCACTGATGATCGGGCTCGCCTTGATCACCGGCGTGCTGGTGCTTACCCAATCACTGCGCTCGAGCTTCGACAAGATTCTCGACGAAGCTGTTGCCGCGGACCTGTTCGTCTACGACGACAACCAGCAGTTCCCGTTCGCAGCTTCGTCGCTCGCTCGACTCGATGCACTCCCTGAGATCGCTGACGTCGCCGGTGTTTCCGACCTCAGGGTCGAGATCAACGGCGAGATCGAAAGCGCAGCGGGCTTCGACGTCGTCACCGAGGACCGGGTCCTCGATCCCAAGCTCACCGAAGGCACCTACGCCGCCGGATCCGGCGGCGTGTTGCTCTTCCGCGACGCCGCGGAAGAACGGGGACTGGGCCTTGGAGACACCGTGAACGTGAGGTTCGAAGACGACTTCACCGGCGACTTTGCGATCGTTGGCATCTTCGACGACAACGCGCTCTTTGGCACGGATTGGATCTTCGACCGAGCCTTCACCTCGCAACGCCAGAACCAAGATGTCGTGCTCTTTGCGGGCGCAACCATCACCGAGGGGCTCGACGTCGCGGAGGGACAGTCGGCAGCGGAAGCCGCCGTTGCCAGCTTCCCGCAGCTCGCGATCGAGAACAACGCCGAGTTCAAGGAGACCCAAGAGGGTCAGATCAATTCGATCCTCTACTTGGTGTTCGGCCTGCTCGGCTTGTGCATCATCGTGGCCTTCATCGGCATCGTGAACACGATGGCGCTCTCCATCTTGGAGCGCACCCGCGAGATCGGCCTGCTCCGCGCCGTCGGCACCAGCCGACGTCAGCTCCGGTCGATGGTTCGTTGGGAGGCCATGATCGTCGGCGTCTTCGGGGCCTTGCTCGGTGTTGTGCTCGGGCTGGTCATCGGCATCGCCGCCGTGACCGCAATCCCGGACAGCTTCATCAGCGAAGTCAGCATCCCGTGGCTCTGGGCGATCATCTTCATGATCATCGGCGGCGTGCTCGGCATGCTGGCCGCATTCTTCCCAGCGAACCGTGCCGCGAACATGAACGTCCTCGATGCCATCAGCTCCGGCTGATCAACGACCGAATGCTTGTCGGGTGCGGTGATCTTTCGCCGCACCCGGCGGCTGTCGCTACGCGTCGAGCGTGTCGTTGAGCGTCGTGAGGATTGTCTCGATGTCTGCGGCATCAACGTCGAGGTGCGTGACCATGCGGGTCTGGCCGCCGTCGTAGGTGCGCATGAGCAGCCCGCGAGCAGCGCTTGCTTCCATGAACGCGGCGTCGTCCTCAATGGGCAACTTGGCGAAGATCATGTTGGTGGCGACGCTTTCGATCTCGACGCCTGGGATCGCGCCCAGCCCCTCGGCTAGCGCTGCAGCGTTGGCATGGTCTTCGACCACCCGCTCGCGGTGATGATCGATGGCGTGGCGGCCGGCAGCGGCAAGCACGCCGACTTGGCGCATCGCCCCACCGAGCATCTTGCGCCACTTGCGGGCCTCGTGCACCAGCCCGGTCGAACCGACGAGGACCGAACCGATCGGGGCGCCAAGACCCTTCGACAGACAGACCGAGACCGAATCGAAGGGTGCAGCGAGCACGCTCGGTTCGACCTGCAAGGCCGCGGCCGCGTTCCACAGGCGAGCGCCATCGAGATGCATCGCAAGACCACGGCTGCGGCCGTAGTCCGCGCTCTCGTGCATGCGTTCGACCGTCTGGACCTTGCCGTCGTGGGTGTTTTCGAGGCAGAGCAGCTTGGAGCGGGCGAAGTGATGATCGTCGGGCTTCACGACCTGGGCCACGTGGGCAAGATCAAGCGAGCCGTCGTCGAGCATGCGAACCGGCTGGGGCTGGATGCTGCCCAACACGGCCGCGCCGCCGGCCTCGTACCAATAGGTGTGCGCGTGGTCGCCAACGATGTACTCGTCACCACGCCCACAGTGGGCCATCAGGCCGATCAGGTTGCTCTGGGTGCCACTCGACACGAAGACGCCCGCCTCTTTGCCGAGCAGCTCAGCGGTGTGGGCCTCGAGCGCGAGCACGGTCGGGTCGTCACCAAAGACGTCATCACCGACCTCGGCGCTGGCCATTGCGGCACGCATCGCATCGGTCGGTCGGGTCACGGTGTCGGAACGGAGATCGATCACGACGAGGACCATACATGTCCCCGTCTGGGTCATGACGCCCGCTGGCTTTGGGGCCGTCTACCGTTGGCGCCGTGGCTCCCCCACTTGCAGATCTCGCGCTCGACTGGTGCCACGTCAAGTCGATCACGGCCGCATCGACCAGCGGCAACTCAGATCGGGCCCGCCGCAGCGACCTGGCCCGCTGGGGGCGGGCGATTCGCGAGGCGTCAGGCGAGATCATTGATGATCCCGGACAGCTCGACATCGAAGACGACCTCGCCCCGCTGTCCGTCGCAGATCTGACCTCAGAGAAGCTGTTGCGGGCCCTCGATTTGCTGAAGCGCTCGTACAGCCCTTCGACGATGCAGCGCCAGCTGAGCACCATGCGAGGCTTCTGCCGCTGGCTCGCCACGAGAGGCACGCTGGGATCGAACCCCTTCGACGACGAGATGCTCCAAGTGCGCGGCCGCACCGAACAGGCCGTTCGGGCGTTCACACCCGGCGACGTCGAGGCCATGATCACCGCGGCAAGCGATCCGCCTTCGTCGATCCGCTCCGCCTGGCCGGCTCGGGACCAAGCCATCATCGACCTGCTTGCCTCGACCGGCACTCGCAACGGCGAATGCGTCGCGCTCCGTATTGGCGACATTGGTGGAGCCGACCGCCCGGTGCTGCACATCCAACGTGGCACGAAGTCTGGCCGCGTCCGCGAAGTGCCAATCGCTGCGCACACCATGCGCCGCATCCATACCTGGCTCGAAGAACGGCAGCGACGGGGCATCAGTGCCACGGGTCGCGACCCGCTGTTTGTGCGCAACGACGGGCGCGAGTTCAGTACCGATGCGCTCTATCACTTGGTCAAGCGTCTCGCCCACGCCGCGGCAGCGCACCTTCCCGACGATGCCTTGGTGCACGGGTTACGACACCACTTCGGTCTGCAGCTCGCCATGCGGGGCGTGCCACCGGCGACTCTTCAGCAGCTCATGGGTCACTCCGACCCCCGCACGACCTCGATCTATACCCGCCACGCAAGCTTCGATCTGATCAACGCGCTCGACGACGCCGGTTGGCTTTCGTGAGCCCGGTAGTGCCCGACCACGTCGTCGTGCGCTGCACTGCCGCCAGCTGCAGCCTCCGCTTTCCGGTCCCGGTCGGCGATCCCAGGCACGGCCAATGCCCGCTGTGCGAAGCGCCAACCGTCGACGTGATGGCCTGTCCCCCGCCACATGCGCCGCCAGCCCCTTCCCAGCCAGACCCGGCACAAACGATCGGCGTGCTGGACAACATCCGCTCGGCACTCAACGTCGGCACGATGCTCCGAGGCGCCGACGGAGCCCGGTTGGCACATATGCACCTGTGCGGCCTGACACCCGACGGCGCTCATCCCAAGGTCACAAAGACCAGCTTGGGCGCGGAACAGTCCGTTCCGTGGACATGGCATAGCGATGCAGCGAAGTGCGTCGGCGAGCTTCGCAATGACGGTTGGACAATCTGGGCGGTCGAGTCGACCCCAGATGCGGTCTCACTGGAGAGTCTGGACTCGGCGCCTGATCGCCTGGCGCTCGTGGTCGGTAACGAACGAGCCGGCGTCGATCCGGGTGTCCTCGAACAAGCGGACCGTGTTGTCTACCTGCCCATGGCGGGCGCAAAGACAACGCTCAACGTCGGCGTTGCCTTCGGAATCGCGGCCTATGGCGTGCGGCGGCTACGCCACGCTGCAGTCGCGAGTAGCTAGATCTCGCCGTCGTCGCGGAGCTCGCCTCGAAGCTCTTCGAGCAACGCATCAGCCGCACGCCGGGCCTCTTCGTACTTGCGTTGCGCCGGGGTCTTCTCGAACGTCGGCTCAGGTGTCGGTGCTGGCGCTGCGGGTGCGGGAGCAGGTTCGGGATCCTCGGCGACGGCCTGTTCGAGTTCGGCGACAACCCGGGCTGCGATCTCGGCAGGTGTCTCGCGTCGAGGAGGCTCGTCAGCGACAGCAGGCGACGGTTCTGGCGGCGCGGCTGCGGGTACCGGCTCGGGCATTGGGGGCGGAGGTGGCGGCGGAAGCTCGCTGGCCTCGGCGGTCGCCGGATCTGTTGTCGGTGCTTGGGGAGTCTCGACCGGCGCAGGCTCGGCTGGGGCCTGTGCGTTCTCGGGCTCTTCGGTCGCGGTCGACGGTGACGCTGCTCCGACGGCCGCGCTGAACGCGGGAACGACGGCTTCTTCGCCTTGGCGGGGAGCGACCCACGACAGGTCGCCTTCGTCTGGCGTTTCGTCTTCGTCAGCATCGCCAGATGCATCGAGGGTGGGGTCGTCGCCCGAGCGGACCGATCCGTCGGCGAGCACGATCTGGGTGACGTTTGGCGGCTCACGATCGGCAGCGGCCGCAGCTCGTGCTTGGACCTCGGCTTCGGCCTCGGCGTCAGCGGTCGAAGCACCGGCCTTTTCCATGATTTCGTCGACGCGATCGTCGGTCTGACGCGCTTTGCGTTGAAGTGCTCGCAACTTCTCCGCTGGCGTCATCTCAAGCTCTGCCTCGCGTTCCGCGAGCTCTTGGTCAAGCCGATCGCGAGCGCGTTCGGCGACCTCTCCAATGTCTTCGGCTTCGCGCTTGACGAAGCCACTGACTTTGTCGAACAGACCCATGCGCACAACCTACCGAACCGATTGACCAGTGTGCATGACGCCCTGTGCTGTGTTCGGCAGCGGGATGCAGTTCTCGTTGCTAGACCCCGAGCGGGTTGATCGTCGCATCGACGATGAGGTCGACGACCTCGTCGCTCGACGCGCCGGTCATGACCAGCGCATTTGGCTTCTCTGCGTTGAGGCGACGATCGCACAGCGTCATGCCTCGGGTATGCGTTCCGGCTGTTTCGACGACAACGTGCATGGCCGAACGCTCGAAGAGATCGGGTCGCACGACCTCGAGCACGGCGCACGGGTCATGCATCGCCGTCTTCGGGATGCCGTATTCGCGTCGGCTGTACTCGGAGTAGAAATCGAGCGCGTCGGCGGCAAACACCGCGGTCGAGGTGCCCGCTTCGCGCAGCCGAGCCGTCTCTGGCGGTCCCATGCGCACCTGGTGAGTCAGGTTCAATCCTGCCATCGTGAGCGGGAACCCAGCCTCGAAGACCATTTCAGCGGCCTCGGGGTCAGCCCAGATGTTGAACTCGGCCGCAGCAGTTACGTTTCCGGCGTCGAGGGAACCACCCATGATCACGAGCTGGGGCACACGATCGACCCACGTTGGATCCTGCTGCAGCGCCAACGCGAGGTTGGTGAGCGGCCCGATCGCCACGACGGTCGTGTCCCCCGCTGCCGTCGCTTCAAACAGCGCCGCAACCGCATCGGTGTCGGCGGGCGCAATGTCAAGTTCCGGAGGGGTCACGCCGCCCAGCCCCGTAGCACCATGTACGTGCGCTGCGTCTTCGGTTGGTTCGCCGTTCAGCTGCCCCGCAGCACCCTGGTGGACCGGAATGTGGTCAGCACCGCTGAGTTGAAGCGCCACCAAGGCGTTGCGGGTCGTGTGGTTCAGGCCGACGTTTCCAGCAACGGTCGTGATCGCGACCAGGTCGCAATACCGCAGCGCCGTGAAGATCGCGAACGTGTCATCGACACCCGGGTCGCAATCGAGCACGATGCGAGGACGGACGGTCATGGAAGCTCCAACAGATCGGCGACCTGGCCGGCAGTGGGAAGTGAGCTTTGGGCCCCCGGACGCAGAGTTGTGGCTGCGCCGACCATGACGCCCCAGGCGATTGCATCGACCAGGCTGCCGCCTTCGGCGAGCACATCGGCAAGAGCCCCACAGAACGAGTCGCCAGCGGCCGTGGTGTCGATGGGCGTGACCTTGGGGGCAGGCTGATGGTGCACGGCGGTCTCGTCGACGAGTAGGGCGCCCTGAGCGCCCAGGGTCACCACCGTCCGCGCCGCCGGGAGAAGGCGGGCTTGGTCGACGACCTCGTCGAAGGTCGTGGCCAACGGACTGCCCGACAACAACGCGAGCTCAGTTTCGTTCGGGATGAGTACATCGACGGACTCAAGCAGACGCGACGTGAGTGCTTGCGCGGGCGCGGGATTGAGCAGCACCAGTCCCCCGGCAGACTCTGCAGCCTCGGTCACCGTGTCGACGGGTACTTCGAGCTGCAGCAGGGTGACCACCGCGGACTGGAGCATTCCCGCAGCTCGGTCGAGGTCTGCTTCGTTCACATGCGCGTTGGCGCCTTGGCTCACGACGATCGAGTTGTCGCCGTCAGGACCGACACTGATCAAGGCAATGCCCGACGGGGCCTCGTCGACGATGCGGAGATTCGAGACATCGACGCCGTCGCCAACCAGTGCGTCGTGCAGCTCCACGCCCGCCGCGTCATTCCCGATGCAGCCAATGAAGCCGACGCTGCGGCCAAGGCGAGCAGCCGCAACGGCCTGGTTCGCGCCCTTACCACCGGGGATGCGAGCGTGGTCACCGCCGAGCACGGTCTCGCCAGCGACAGGGTGGTGCGGAACCGGCACAACGATGTCGAGATTCGCGCTCCCGACAACACACACTTCGACCGCAGGCACGGGCGCAGGCTAGCCGTTCGGAACATCACTGGCCTCGGTCCTGCGGGCACCGAGGACGTTCGGTCTAGACCCAAGCGCTTGTCCTCAATGCGGCATGCGCCTACGATTTCGCCGGGCACGGGGAAGCAGGGTTGTGCACGTCCGATTGTTCGGTTCCCTTGAGATCGAGAACGGTGACGGCCCAGTGTGGGTCGGGGGTCAACAGCGACGCGTGCTGATCTCGTTGGCGCTTGAGTCCCACGGGCTGCATCGAGAGGTCCTCGAAGACCGTCTTGGGCTCAGCCGCGGCGGTCTGCGGACCGCGGTTACCCGACTACGGGCGGCTGTTGGCAGCGAGGCGCTCGCTTCGGTTGAGAATAGTTATCGCCTCGACTTCGATTCGATCGACACGAATCAGTTCGAAGCGATGCTGCGAGAGGCGAACGCGCAACGTGCCACGGAGCGAGCGGAGACGTTGCACAACGCACTTGGCCTATGGCGCGGCAGCGCACTGCAAGACGTCGCTGACGAAGAATGGGCCCGCCCCGCAGCGGTCCGGCTCAACGAACTACGGGTCGCAGCGTCCGAAGACCTGGCTGAGGCACTCGTCGAGACCGAGCGCACCACCGGGGGGACAACCGGAATACGCCCGAAACCGGCCATACAGGCCCGCCGTGACGGTAGCTGTCATATGAGGTCAGGTGGAGATCGGTGATCTCATGAAATTCTCAGGATTTCCCACAAATCAACGCATTCGGTTGTTTGGAGCGGTTTGCCACTTCTCTGCACCAAGCACCCGCGGGAACTGCCTTCCGAGCGTCTCGCGGCCTCCTAGAGGCTCACTTTTGATCACCGAACGCAGATTTTCACGGTTCACAGGCCTCGATTGAGGTCCACCACTCCCCCGATGAACGGCTTAGCGTGATTATTCCTGATTATGCACGCTATTGGCCAGTGGGTGGTCGCCGTCTGGCGGTGCTTGGTTTTCCCCGACACTCGGCTTTGGTATCTCAGTTGGAGAGTGTGCGCTTTCGGCCGGTTCAGATTGACCAGATGGGTCTGGAGGCACGTGCAGTTGCCTTTGTGAGTGACTACTTCCTGCTTCGTTGGTTGGGTCTGCCCAGACTTTGGTTGATGTTCGGGTTTAGAAATTGTTAGGCGGCCCGGAGGGCGGGTTGGTGGATTGTTTCGAACTCTATTGGCGTGAGTTTGCCGAGACGTCGTTGGCGGCGCCGGCGGTGGTAGGTGCGCTCGATCCAGATGGTGATCGCGAGTCGTAGCTCGTCTCGGGTTTGCCAGCGTTGACGGTTGAGTACGTTCTTCTGAAGTAGCGAGAAGAACGACTCGGCAGCTGCGTTATCGCCACATGCTCCGACTCTGCCCATCGAGCCGACCATGCCTAGCTCGTTCAGTGTGGATACGAAGGCTCGGGAGCGGAACTGGCTGCCACGATCGGTGTGAACAATCACGCCATTGCAGTCACGGCGCAGGCCAGCATTGCGGATGGCTGCGATCGCGAGCGCTGAGGTCATGCGCTCTGCCATTGAGTACCCCACGATCCTGTTCGACCACAGATCCTTAAACGTGCACAAATACAGCTTGCCCTCACCTG
>CAZEMU010000083.1:0-4345 GCA_964513315.1 uncultured Acidimicrobiaceae bacterium
TGAGCAGCGCCAGGTTGCAGAGCGACAGCACGTTGTCGACGGCGTTGTGATGCTCAGTGATGCCGAGCGTCCACAGAATCTGGGCCTTCTCGGCGGTCGCGTAGGCGTGGGCCATTTCGCGGATCGCTTCGGCGGGGACGCCGGTGAGTTCTGCGCCTCGTTCGAGCGTGTACGGCTCGACCGCGGCCTTGAGCTCTTCGAAGCCCTGCGTCGAGTGGGCGACGAAGTCCTTGTTGTGCAGATCGGCGGCGATGATCTCGCGAGCGACCGTGTTGGCGAGCGCGACGTCGGAGCCGACCTCGATGCCGAGCCACACATCGGCGAAGCGTGCCGACGAGGTGCGCCGTGGGTCGACCGAGTACATGGTGGCCCCGTTGTCGAGGCCCTTCAGAAGGTGATGGAAGAAGATGGGGTGCGCTTCACGAGCGTTTGAGCCCCACAGGAGGATGACGTCGGTCTCCTCGATCTCCTTGTACGACGACGTGCCGCCGCCTGCTCCGAGCACTGTGGCCAGACCGACCACCGAAGGAGCGTGTCAAGTTCGGTTACAGGAGTCGATGTTGTTCGACCCCATCACCACCCGGGCGAATCGCTGGGCGGCGTAGTTCATCTCGTTGGTCGACTTGGAGCAGCTGAACATGCCGAAGGCCTCGGGGCCCTTGGCGCGAGCAGCGCCAAGGCCTGCGGCGACGCGATCGAGGGCTTCGTCCCACGTTGCGGGCACGAGTTCGTCACCTTCGCGGACCCAGGGGTGCGTGAGCCGTTCTTTAGGAAGGTGCTGCTTCGTCTTGTGCTTCACGTGTCGGAGTGTAGAACTGCTCCGCCACAGGTGTCGTTCGGAGTGGGGTTGCTTCCATGTCGATGTTGTGGCGCGGTGTGACGTCCTGTCAGCCAGATTCGGGGTCGACCGCGGGCTTTCTTCTCGACTCGTGGTCCTTCTGACTAGGCCGCGCGTGGGAAACGTGGCCCAGCGCGTTTCGTTTCGGTGGTCCGCGGCGCTCGATCGCCGACTGGAGCGGGGACACCTGGACCGAGGACATGGACACGAACTTCCCCGCACTTCGAGAGGCACTCGCCAACGACGTCGAGAACGTCACCTTGCGCGTGCATCTTTGTGATCTCCTGATCGAGCACGGGCGCTACGACGAGGCGCTCGCCGATATCCGCGCCGGGCTCGCCTACGCACCCGACGATGTGGCGCTACTTAGTCTCGCCACCCGTGTCCTGGATCGTATGGGCAACAGCGACCTGGCTCGCCGATACGAGCGAGTGCTCGACGCCGTCATCGGCGCGGTCGACCTCGAAGAGATTTCGGCCCCTGAGCCGACAGCTGCAGACGCACAAGCCCCTGCGTCGACCGCATCAGCGACACCTTCGACGCAGCTGCCTGACGACTCGCCTGAAACCCAGCACGAACCTTCGCTTGGGTCGGTCATCCACGACCTTCGTGACACCGGCGACACCGGTTCTTCGATGGGCGACGACGCGGCCTCCTCGGCCCCGTCCGTGTCCTCGGGACCGCCGCAAGGCTGGGATGCATCGATCGAGCCGGGACGACGCTTGATCGAGATTCGCCAGCCGTGGACAAGCCTCGACCGTCTCGTCGGCATGACGAAGCTCCGGGGCGACCTGTACGCGTTCTGCGACAAGCCTTCGACCCCGCAACAGGGCGGGCTCTTGCTGTGGGGCCCACCCGGCTGCGGCAAGGCGACCATGGCCGATGCCTGCGCCGGCACCCTCGAGCGCCAGGTCGTGCATGTGCACGTCGCGGAAGCGGTCGAGACGTGGCTCGTCAAGGGCCGCCACGAGATCGCTGCGATCTTTGCCGAGGCAGAGGCGAACGCACCATGCGTGTTGTTCCTCGACGGACTCGATGCGCTTTGCGGTCACGCGTCGCTCGTCACGCAAGCTCTGCGCGAATTCATGACCCGGCTCGACACGTTGGTTCGTGATTGCGGCGACCGGGTTGCAGTCATTGGTTCGACCCAGCGACCGTGGCTCCTCAATCGCAACGTGATCGAGGCCCGACGCTTCGGCACCCAACTGCTCGTGCAGTCACCCGACGCCGAGGCACGCGCCGCGATCATCCGCCAGCAGCTTGCCGATCGTCCGATCGGGCGTATCGACACCGAGGGCCTCGCAGCTGCGACGCCGACGTACAGCGCCGCCGAGCTCGTCTTCGTGTGCGAACTTGCGACCGAGTACGCCATCTTCGATTCGATCGACACGGGCGAGACTCGCCCGGTCACGATGAAGGACCTCGTTCGTGCGATCGATGAGACCGCGCCGTCGACGGCGCAGTGGTTCCGCACCGCCCGCGATCACGCGACGAACTCGACCGGAACCGATCTCCGCTAACAGTCCGCCGTTTGCTCGGCGCTAGCGCCCTTCGAATTCGGCGGGGCGCTTCTCCATGAAGGCACTTCTGCCCTCTTGGTAGTCACGGCTGAGGAAGCACGTCTCGACCATGTCGGCCAGACGGTCGAGGTCACGCCGGGCGGGATCGACGAAGGTCTCGCGCACACAGGCCTTGGATGCCTTGACGGTGAGCGGCGCATTCGCCGCAATGGTGCTGGCGAGTTCGGCGACGGTCGCTTCGAGATCGCCGACCGGGACGACCCGATTGATGAGCCCCATGTGATGGGCTTCGCTCGCCGTGAAGCGGCGCGCCGTCAGCATGATCTCGGCGGCCATGGTCGGACCGACGATGTGGGTGAGCTTGTCGATGCCTGCGAAGCCGTAGCCGAGACCGAGGCGAGCAGCGGGAATTCCGAACTGGCCGTCGTCGGCGCTCACCCGCAGGTCGGCCTGGAGCGCGGTCGCGAGTCCGCCTCCCATGCAGAAGCCGCGGATCATCGCGAGCAGCGGCTTTGACAGGTCGGTGAATGCCCGACTTGCATCGGCGGAGATGCGGTCGAACTCGGCCCGACCTTCGGGCGTCGAGCGATGGGTCTCGAACTCGGAGATGTCGGCGCCGGAGACGAACGCCTTGTCGCCAGCTCCATGCATGACGACGACCCTCACGTCGTCGTTGCGATCGAACTCGCCCAGGATCTCGACGATGGCCCGGTTCATTTCCATCTTCATTGCGTTGCGGCGATCGGGATTGTTGAACGTCATCCAACCGACGCCGTCTTCGATCCGAGCGAGCATGTACGGCGTTTCGAGTGCGAGTTCCATGATTGATTCCTGAGACGGCTTAGATGATGTTGCGGGTGCGAAGTTCGGCGATCTGGTCGACGGTGAGACCCATCTCGGCGAGGACTTCGTCGGTGTCTTGGCCACGGTCGGGAGCGGCCCGTTCGACGCGATGCGGCGTGCGCGACATCGACACGGCATTGCGCACAATGTCGAAGGCACCGAGCTGCGCGTGATCGACGCTTGCCCGCATGGCCAGGTGTTCGACCTGCGGATCAGCGAAGGTCTCGTCGATCGAGTTGATCGGTCCGCACGGCATACCGGCGTCATTGATGAGCGGGATCCAATGCGCCATCGGCTTCGTGGCCGTGCGCGCCGCAATCTCGGCATTGAGTGCGACGCGGTTGAGGCTTCGATCCGCAGAACTCGCGTAGTTGGGATGGTCGACAAGCTCGGGGGCTTCGATGATCGAGCACAGCCGAGCGAAACGGTCGTTGCCCGGCGCGCAGATATTGATGTGGCCGTCGGCGGCCGGATACGTGCCCATCGGGATCAGGGTCGGATGGTCGTTGCCAGCCTGCGGTGGCACCTCTCCGGCCATCGTCCAGCGAGCGGCCTGGAAGTCGAGCATCGAGATGATCGACTCGAGCAGCGAGGTCGTGACCCATTGGCCTTTGCCGGATTGCTCACGTTCGATGAGCGCAATGCAACAGCCGAGGGCCAGGTACATGCCCGCGCTCAGGTCACTGATCGGAACGCCGACCCGCATCGGCCCACCGCCCGGCTCGCCGGTGATCGACATGAGGCCGCCCATGCCTTGGGTGACCTGATCCATGCCGGGTCGGTTCGCGTACGGGCCGTCTTGGCCGAATCCCGAAAGCGAGCCGTAGACGAGCCGCGGGTTGATCTCGTGCAGCGTCTCGAAATCGATTCCGAGCCGGTGCTTCACGTCGCTGCGCATGTTCTCGATCAGCACGTCAGCGTCTCGAACGAGATCGAGAAACAGCGCATTCCCTTCGTCGGTCTTGAGGTCGATCGTGATCGCCCGCTTGTTGCGGTGCAGGTTCTGGAAGTCGGGCCCGTGGCGCGCATCGAGCACCGAGTCGCCAGCGGGCGGTTCGACTCGGATCACGTCGGCGCCCCAGTCTGCGAACTGACGAACCGCGGTCGGTCCGGCTCGAGCGAGCGTCAGATCGATGACCTTGAG